>JAUWMK010000241.1 GCA_030613185.1 Promethearchaeum sp. | reverse complement strand
CCACCAGATACCCATTGTCAAGTAATTCTTTAATAACCATGTTCATAGCTTCCGGTCCCACTTTATCTCCATGTATTAAAATAATAGCTGGTAAAGGTTCGCTTATCATTTCTGTAGGTTTCATTATTTGAATGTTAAAGTTTATTTCTCTATCGTTTGGAAGGTGTTTGGAGTAAATTGCATGTAAATTAACATCTTCAATTTGTCTATCTTTATATATAATATAACTTGTCGAATATAAGCAAGATATAAAAGAAAAAATGGAGAAAAGAATTACAAATATTTCTTTTTTAGTAAAAATACTAATTTTTTTTTGGAAAATAGATTTTTTCTTCATAATCATATATATCTCGACGAATTTTATTTGTATAATTCTTCTTTGGATTAGGTTTTATATTTATAAAAAAATATTAACTCATCATCTTTGAAATAATATATTGCACTATGATTATATGTGAAATCCAAACATATATAATTTTATATTCGAATATTTATATTCATTTCGAATGTATTATATGCAAATAAATAAAAAATAATCAATAACTCCAATTTATAAGCTTGATTTTAATATGTCTGAAAAGGAAATTTTGGTAATAATATCGTTTGGATTGATTAATGTGCTCTCTTTTTCATCACCAGAGCATTTTATAATAATTTTTTTTTCGATTAGGGTATCAAATGATATCATCTCATGATTTTCTACTTTCTGATCTTCAATTTCTTCTTCTTTAAGTTCATTTTTTTCATTTAAGATTTTTTCCAATTGCATTTGATTAAACAAAAAACATTCAAGAAGATCATCATAGATCATAATAGGGATAAAAGCCTTCCTACGAATTTTTTTTTTTCCTTTAACCATTTCTTCGACATCATATTCAAAGATATCAGGGAAATAATGTTCTTTTTTAATTTTATACATCCTTTTTCCTAAAAGATCTTGTTTGTAATATATTTCAATTACATTTGATTCCAATCGAGTATTACAATAATCAATTAATTTATTTGTATAGTCCATTAATGCAGCATGTAAATCATTTGATAATTTATAAGATTTAAATGCTTCTAAATAGGCTTCCAAAATAAATTCAAGATCATGTGAGTAAGTCGGAATTTTAGCTTTAAGATTTCGGGAAAGTTCCCACCATTTTTGAATTGTCTTTTCTTTTAAATCTTGATATGAAACTTTTAGATGGGTTTTTTTTGAGTAATGTATTAAATTTTTTAAGAAAAATCGATATAAATTAAAATAATTATAAGTATAAATATCATTTCCTATCTGTATTGAAGTAGTTTTCTTTGGAAATATGAAATTTGTTGGCAATCCATTAGTTACCATATCAATTCGAAGTGGCATGGGAAGAATGGGGTTAGGAAAATCACTACTAATTACATCCATAAAAAAGATTAATGGAGCACCATCAGATCTTTTAACTGGGATTTTTGTTAAGATTTCTTTTTTATCTTGAAAAAACATATTGTTTCACTCCGTTGAGATAATATTATGATATATCTGGATTAAATATTACTAGATCTATTAACATTTGATTTGATAAATAAGTTCATAAAAAAAATAAAAAATGCACAATAAAAAAAATATTATTTAGCGTATTTCCAACACCAAACATGATGAGTGTCTGAAAGAATAGTTTCATGTGGTGATTCCTTATTACACTCAGGCAGCATTTTTTCTTGACATCGTGGGTGGAAAGAGCAACCAGTTGGAGGATTTGAAGGTGATGGAATTTCTCCTTCTAAAATAATCTTATGCTGTTTTTCGTCTTCACTAACGGCAGGTCTTGCTGATAATAATGCCTTTGTATATGGGTGTTGAGTATTATAGAAAATATCATCAATCGTCCCAGTTTCAACGAAAAGTCCCAAATACATTACTCCGATTCTATGACCTATATGATGAATTACACTTAAATCATGAGTGATAAAAACATATGCAATATGGAATTTCTCTTGTAAATCTTTAAGCAAATTTAGGATTTGAGCTTGTACTGAAACATCTAATGCACTAGTTGGTTCATCTAAACAGATTACATCGGGTTCACAAGCTAATGCCCTTGCAATAACAATTCGTTGCTTCTGTCCCCCAGAAAATTCATGAGGAAAACGATCTAAATGTTCAGCCTTTAGTGAAACTTGTTTTAGAAGCAATAATACTTTTCGACGAATTTCCGTACCATCTCTCATACCTTGCAAGTTTCGTAAAGGTTCTCCCACAATATCTACTATTTTCATACGAGGGCTAAGTGAAGCATCGGGATCTTGGAAAACCATTTGAATTTTTTGACGAACTTTCCTCATTTTTTTCAAACGATTGTCAATCCGGATATTTTTATACCAGATCTCTCCTTTGCTTGACTCCACTAAGTTTAAAATGGTTTTTGCAATAGTTGTTTTCCCGCAACCAGATTCACCTACAATTCCTAAAGTTTCATCAGGGTAAACAGAAAATGAAATATCTCTAACTGCCTTAACTGTTCCGATTTGTCTCATAAAAATACCACCGATGATCGGATAGTCTACTGCTAAATTTTTTACAGTAAGCAATGGACCATCATAATTTTGATTAATTAATTTGTTTGTTATTTTTGTTTTTCCAGTTATTGCTTCGTTCATAATACATCCTCCTGTTTCTCTTCAAATGTTAATTTCCTAAATAATGTTGAGTTAGATTTATCTTCATCAAATAAATGGCACGCAACTTGAACATTATTCTCCATTAGTTTTAATGGTGGATTAATTTCTTTACAAATTTGCATTGCATGATCACATCTTGGATGAAATCGACAACCATTTGGTGGATATATTAAATTTGGGACCATTCCAGGAATAATTTGCAATTCTGATTCCCGAGATGCTTTTGTTACACGTGGAATTGCTCCCATTAAACCCTTAGTATATGGATGCATGGGCTTTTTAAAAATATTCTCAACAGGTCCATATTCTACGATATTTCCAGAATACATGACTGCTACTCGATCACATAATTCATAAATTACCCCAAGAGAATGTGTAATGAATAGAACAGAATTTTTCAATTTACGTTTTAATTCTCGAATCATATCTAATATTTGCGCTTGAATTGTAACATCTAAAGCTGTAGTAGGTTCGTCGCAAATTAGTAATTTTGAATTACATGCAAGGCCCATTGCAATCATTATTCTTTGGCGCATACCACCAGATAATTCATGTGGGTATCTATTTATTATTGTATCTGCATTTGGAAGTCCAATTCGATCTAATAATGCAGCAGATTCTCTGTGGGCCATATTTGTTATTGTTATTCGAAACTTTATTTGTTCCTTTATTGCTTTTATTTGATTTTTTAAAGTTTCAGCTCCATCCGGTGAACTAGTTTTCAATTCATTCTTCATGCGTTTAAGATTTTCTTTTAATCTTTTATTCTTCTCACGAGCTTTGATTAATTCAGCTTTTAAGTTATCCATTTGGTGTAACAAATATACTTCTGCTAACTGGTCTCCAACTTTCATAACTGGGTTCAAAGAATTCATAGGATCTTGGAACATCATTGTAATTGAATTTCCTCGAATTTTCAACATTTCGTCTTCAGTTTTTGAAACTATATCATCTCCATCGAAAAGTATTTGACCGCTTAAAATTTCTCCTGGTGATCTAATTAATTTTAACAGAGATAAGGCAGTTACACTTTTACCACAGCCAGTTTCTCCGACAAGTCCAAGTATTTCGTCATAATTAATTTGAAAAGAAACACCATCAACTGCTTTGACAATACCTTCCTCTGTAAAGAAATATGTATGTAAATCCTTTACATCTAAAAGGACACCATTAGTTTTATTTGAAGTATCTTGTTCTTTCCTAGATTGACTATCATTCAAAGTTTTACTCATCATTTATTATTTTCATCTCAATTTTATTTCTTTTTTTTTCCTTGTAGTCGTGGATCAAGTGCATCTCGCAATCCATCTCCTATTAGCATAAACCCTAAAACTGTTATAAAAATTCCAACTCCCGGCCAAATTGATGCCCATGGGGCAGTTGTTAACCTTGAACGAGCAATATTTATATCTGTACCCCATTCAATTAGCGCGTAATCTCCAAAACCTAAGAAACTTAACCCCGCAAGACTGAGAATAATTCCTCCAACATTAAAGGTAACTGCAACAATAACTGGTGCAATACAATTAGGTAATATATGTCTGAACATAATTCGCCAATCGCTAGAACCCGACACTTTCGATGCTTCAACATACGTTTTCGTTTTTTCTTGTAACACTGATCCACGAATAAGCCGAGCATACCCAGGGATTCCTAGTACTCCGTATATAAGCATAATATAATACATTTCATTTCCAAGAATACTCACAATTATTATAATCATAATTAAGCCCGGAAAAGCCATAATAATATCAACTATTCTCATAATTATACTATCTATTATACCTCCTTGATACGCTGAAAGAATACCAACAATGACTCCAAATATACTAGCCATTACAATGGCAATTAATCCAATGGATAGAGATGACCTAGCTCCCCAAATCAAGCGACTTAACACATCACGTCCAAATTTTGATACTCCAAATGGATGTGCTGCAGTGGGTGGGTCATACCAAGATACAGAATAATCAATACCTTGAACAAAAAAATAATTATAACGTGCTATCCACGGTGCAAATACTGCCCAACAAATTACTATAAAAACTGCTACCAAGCCAATTTTTGTTAGAGTATTGTCTAATTTAGTTGCAAATTTTCTTTTACTTTTTAATCTGTTGTATAAAAAGTCTCTTTTTTTTAATTCTTCATCTTCTTTGCCTGGTTTAAAAAGAAATTTTGAATAATCGGTTAAAACCTCTTTAAATTGCAATTTAAAATTTTCAGGTTCATAATATTTTTCTTTTATTTTTGTATCGACTTCTGACATTTTAATCATCATTTTCCATTTAATACCTTATTCTAGGATCCACAATCCCATAGACTAAATCAATAATTAAATTTGCACTGACAAGTATAATTGTCCCTATAAATATCGTTGCATTTATAATATCATACTCAATTGAGTTTATGGCTTGTATTGTTAACATTCCCATTGCATTCAAGTTAAAAGTTGTTTCGGTAAGAACTGCACCACCTAAAAGACCTGCAAACCCTAAACCAACAACAGTAACTACTGGAATTAAAGCATTTCTAAATGCATGTTTATTTATAACATCTTTTTCTTTACAACCTTTGGCTCTTGCCGTTCGGACATAATCCAATTCAAGAACTTCAAGCATACTTGATCTTGTTTGTCGTGTAATACCTGCAAGATAAATAAAACTTAAACAAAATACAGGCATTATTAAATGTAAAACAGTATCCCAAAATGCTATCAAATTTCCCGTTATTAAAGTATCAATCAATCTAAGATGGGTAATTTTTGGTACAGGATCCAAATTTGCATCAAAATAATTCGTTGATGGCAATAAACCAAGTCTATATCCAAATGTAAATTGAAGAATCATCCCTAACCAAAATACTGGAATTGCAACCCCCATCAAAGCAAAGAACCGAATAAAGGTGTCTTTTCTAGTATTTCGATTAACTGCTGAAGAAATTCCTGCTTTTATTCCTATTCCCGTTGCTATTCCGACAGATAATAATGCAATTTCAACGGTTCTTGGAAAAACATCTAAAATCATTGACCAAACTGGGGTACCTCTTCTAATAATTAAAGATACACCCCAATTTCCAGAGAAAAGCTTTTGAACATACATCCATAATTGAACCAAAATAGGTTCATTTAAACCATAGCGTTCAACCATTTCGTTCATTGCTTTTATTTGAGATGTTGTTGGATGTTCTCCTATAGCGAACATAAAAGGATTTCCTGGTATATAACGTGTCATTATAAAAGTCATGAATAAAACCCCAAACAAAATTGGGATTAAAGCCAGAATCCTACGAATTGTGTATTTTACTAAACTCATTTTTTTACATTTTCCTTTTTCTTTTTTATTTCTAATTCTAAAGTTGATGTTCTTTTTGGTATTTATTAATTTTCAAATACCCTCCAAGTATACCCGCTCCCACGTAGAGAAATAACAATACTAAGATGTTCAAGTATCCATGAATTGATGTAAAGTACCACCAAATAACTGTAAATATAAAAGTACTATACAACCAAGAATACCAAATCCAAGACAGAACAATTATGATTACAATCATAATGATATTGTTTTTTATTGAGTAAACCAAAAAATCTTCTCTGTATGCTTGATAAACACCTATTCCAAAAAATATAAACACAGATAACCAAAGTGGGAATAAATATACCCATTCAAGAAAACCGGGTAAATATAAACCTAAAGGGTTAAATTTATCGATACTAACAAAAGCAGTATAAACAAATAGTAATTTATTTCCAGGATCTTGTTGTTTAAACTGGTCACCTGTATTACATATAAATCCAAAAAAGAAGAAGAAGATCAACATAAAACCCATAAACATATTCGCGCCTTTCATCCATTTAATATTAAATTTTTTCTTTTTTTTCTGTTCTACTTGAATATCTGTTTTTTCAGATGGATCATTTTCTAATTCATTTGACAACATGGTATTTTCATACTCTTAAAAATTTAAATTAATAATTTAATTAAAATTCTATGAGTCTTATATTTTAAAGATTTTTAAAATTAGCGAGAATGAAAAAATTAATATTTTCTTATTTTTGGCACATTTATTTAATGATATATTAAATTAAAGACATTTTTAAAGACTTCTAATTATTACCATCAAGTATAATCTGGTTTTTAATTTTTAAAAAACCAATTATTCATATTTGGGCCAAATCATTTGAATTTTGTTTTTATAATATACAATACAAATTTTTATATTGATAAATTCTCAAAATTAACTTGAAATAATATCAATCTTTGTTAGAGTTACATTATGACTTTTTTTTTGTTACGGAAAGCTTGAGTTGTTATAAGTATTATTAACTTTTTTAATTTTTTTTTTGTAGAAAGATGGCAATGAACAAAAAATTATAGATCTTTTTGATTGAAAGACCGGAGTTTCGACATAATCCTATGGTTTCCCCTTTTTTGCTTGATAATCCTCTCATCAATTTTTTCATTTCTTCCTCTGAAATGGCATAAATTAGAGGATTCTTGAGGCCACAGATAGAAGATGCTTGATTTTTTAATAAACTTAAATTTTTGATTTTTTTAAAAATTTCTATGGAAAAAGCGCAAAAAGCGG
>JAUWMK010000244.1 GCA_030613185.1 Promethearchaeum sp. | reverse complement strand
TTCAATTCCATTTATTGATACAACAGTTATAAGGCTAATTGCTGTAATTAGTGACAGCAATAATACAATTTTTGAAATTTTTTTACTTGAATGCATTTTAATGACCTATTTAAAATTGAGTCGTCTAAGTATTAAAATATTTTCCACTTTTCTCCAATTTTTTTTAATCGTGAACTTATGAAATCCATAATGATAAAATAAAAAAATATTGATATATTTTAAAAATTCGAGATAAAATCATCATAAAATATCTATTATTAGAAATTTGAGGAATATTTTAAGAATTTGTGAGAATATCTCCAGTTTAATCAGAGATTAGAAATGAATAGAAGTTCCAAATATTTATATATTCAATGAACGTTTTATCATTTGGAGTTAAACAAAACGAAGGTTATCAATGTGAACACTTGGAAAGAAGAGATTTCTTTAAAATTTGGTTATAATTCTCGGTTACATGAAAGAACGGAAGCAATTCAAGAATATCTCAAGTCGATGTTTAGTGTTATTACAGAAATAGCAGTTTAATGTGGTGAAATTAGAAACAATATGGCAAATGACAAAAATCGACAAAAATGATTTGATCAATGAAATAATAAATTTGGGTTGTTAAATATATGGAATTGACTTCCTCCTCGAGAAATATATGAAAAACTGAGAAAAGAAACATGATGATTGTGTTGTGAGAATTTGAAATAAAGAAATTAGGAGTAAGTGAAATTATGAATCTGGGATTTAGCAAAGCCGCCTACCGCTCAAGAATTATTGATGTAATTATCCCTAAGATTGAAAAATGTCTTAAGACTGGGATTTTCTATATGGAAAAACATAAACCGACAAAAACGACTGTTAGATCACTTTTTTTAAATGAAAAGAAATTTAACCTTTTTCGGGCTCAAATTGATAATTATAATATACTCCCTATAGAAACTCAAGAGCTTGAATTGAAATATCGAAAAATTAAAGAGTCTTGGTTAGAAGAATATGAAAAAAATCTTAGAAAAAAAAAAACTAAAGGAAAATAATAATAAGATGTTTGAAAAAAAAAATCAAAATACCTTCAGTTCAAAGCCGAATATTATACTTGAGAAGGAAACGCAGGAATTATCCCCTATAGCTCTTATGAAACATCGAATTGATGAAATGAACAAAAAACTATTTGAAAAACGTAATCAAAGAAAATAGACAAAATAAAATAAGTTATCAGCAATTTTACATTTTTTAGTATACTTTGAGGTAAGGGAGGATCTAGTTTGAAAAAGAAAATATACATTGTAGAAGACAATGAAAAAAATTTGGAACTATTTATAGCAGTTTTAGGAACTCTGCCGAATTTAGAAATTTTTACATCGATTACGGGCAAAGAAGGCCTTAAGTTAATTCAATCTAAAAATCCGGATGTGATTATACTAGATATTCAACTTCCTGATATAAACGGAACTGATATTTGTAGAGAGCTTCGAAAGTTAAAAAAATTTAAAAAAACCCCAATTATTGCAGTATCTTCATTTGCAATGAAAGGGGATAAAGAACGAATATTAGAAGCTGGTTTCAGTGATTATATATCCAAACCATTGAATATTGCAAATTTTAGAGAGAAAATTCAAAAATCGTTAATCCTATGAAAAATATGGTTAATATATTTTTTACCTAATAGAACCAGAAGGTCACCATTGAAATTTCTTCAGATTTACTTTAAAATCACTAATAAATTCAATTCCTTCTTTTTCAAGCAATTCCTTTTGAGTGTTTTTATCATTAATGGATTTCATTGCGATTATTCCCTTAGAGTTTATTATGCGATGCCATGGAAGATCATATTTTTTTGAAGATGAATGTAAAACCCAAGAGACTTGTCTTGCACTTCTTGGATTTCCAGCGAGAATTGCAATTTTACCATATGTAGTAACCCTTCCTATTGGGATTTGCTTGATAATTTTTATAACATTCGAAGTAAAATCGGATATTGGCACGAGAATTCTAATTAAAATTAGGTTAAATAATTAATGGGAAAAAAAATGAAGAGTAAAAAAAAGAGAACGATTGAATCCTGATAAATTTTTATAACAAATTCAACATTTTTTTCAAATTTCCACTCATAATGAGCTTCATAACTCCACGAGATCCGCCAATAACTTCTTGAATATTGGAAGCTCCTGTTAATCGAGCGAGTCGTGTATTATCTGTAACCGATATGCCACCCATTAATTGTTGTGTTTCGTAAGCACATTCTGCAGCAAGTTTAGCACATAAATATTTAATTTGACCAGACCATTGTGCACTAGCTTTATTAATCTCCTTTGAAACATGTTCTGCATGTAATACTTTCTCATCATAAGTTTCTGCAATTTTAAATGCAGCCATTGTTGCTGATGAAACACGATATAATAGATCTGCGAATGGATAAGAAACTGCTTGGTATTTCATTATGGGTTTGCCGAATTGATTACGCATATTAGAATAAATTATTCCGTTAATTAAAGCACCCCAACATATACCAAGATTTGCACCGGTAATTACTAAACGTTCTGGAACAAGGCCATCAAATAAATAACGGTAACCTTCTCCAGGTTGTCCTAAGACATATTCTTTAGGAATTTTTGCTCCGTTATAGTAGGTTTTCCCAATATGAACTCTGTCTACAACTTTAATATTCAATTTTTCAGTAGTAATTCCCCATTCTCTTTTTAGTAATGCTTGTACCATTGTTCCTCGAGGGTCTTTATTATCGACACAAGCGTATCCTAGGAAATAATGGGCTTTTGGACCATTCGTTGTAAATATTTTAGTTCCAGTAAATTTGAATCCATCATCAACTGGATCAGCATGACATTCCATATTCACTGTATCTGTTCCATGATTTTCTTCGGTCATGGCAATACAACCAAATTTTTTACCCGACCATAGATCATCTTGAACTTGTTGAATTTCGGGTGTTTTTCCATGTTGGAATGTAGGATTTCCACATAAAATACTTGATGCAGTTCTTGCAAGTTCCATTTCTGGATCCATCATGCCGTTATTTATTGCTAAAAGCATTTCATATTTACATCCCGCTTCTGTAAATTCCTTCCATGGATTGAGTCTTTGCATAAATCCTCTTTCTCCGTATAATGGAAATAATTCATATACATCTTTAGAAAAATCAATTTTTGGCTCGATTCCTACACAAAATTCCTGGATTTCTCTAACAAATGCTTTTTCTTTATCATTTAGAAGTAAATCAAGCTGTGAGTTAAGGATTTTATAAGTATTTGCAAGACTTAATTTTTCTTCAATTTCTGATGGAAGTATTGTTGCTCCTTTTTCATTCATTTTAAATAAACTCCATTGAGATGCCTTAAAAAAATGGCAATATGTCAATTTTTGATTGTTAATTAATAAATATTATTTAATGAATTCTCGAAAAACAGTAGGAAAAGCAACAAAAAAAAAGGAATTTAAATCTTGGAATTATGAATTTTCTTTGTAAATTGGTTCCAAACCTGTTTGGAAATGGCGAAGACTTAGCTCTGCTCCTCGTGCAATTCGCACTTTTGGTATCTTCTCTTTATTATTAAATAATTCTAAGACGGCAGCCACTGTATAATCCATATCAGACCTGCTATAAGCATTTCTAGGAATTGCAAATCTTACTAAATTAAGTATGCCTTTTCGTTGTTCTTCAGTTCTCTGATCCCATTCAAATGCAAACGGTCCCAATTCACAAGCCCTAATCCCGTAGTGTTTTAATAATTCTATTGAAAAGCCAACACCGCCAAAATCATCAATTTTCATATCTGTTCCAATAAAGAATTTGTCCATATCAATATAAACTGCATGTCCCGCAGAAGGAAGTATAATAGGGATGTTATTTTCTGCTAATTTTTTAGCTAAATATTGAGTTAAACCAATTCTGGATCTAAGATAGGACAATTTAACGACTTCTTGTAATCCTACTGCAAGTGCCATGATGTCTCGACCACTTAGACCTCCATATGAATCATTGCCAATAGTTACAATTTGTTTTTCCTTTAATCGAATTCCAATATTTTTTCCATTAATTGAATATTTCTGGACAAAATTACCATTATCACGCAGAAAGAGCGCGCCTCCCATGTTTCCAAGACCATCTTTCTTCAAACTTATAGTAAATCCGTCAGCATAAGAAAATATTTCTTTAATTATTTCGCGAATTGATTTATTCCTAAAACCTTCTTCAAAGTTTTTAATAAAGTAAGCATTTTCAGCAAACCGACAAGCATCCAAGAAAAATGGTATTCCATATTTATCAGAAATTTCCTTAACTGCCCTAATATTTGCCATAGATACTGGTTGACCTGCTACGGAATTATTTGTAATTGTTGTATAAATAAGAGGAATACTTTCTGGACCTTTTTGAATTATAACTTCTTCCAACTGCTTTATATCCATATTTCCTTTGAAGGGGTTTCGTAAATCCATATCTTCATGTGGAAAAGGTTCAAGAACAACTGATTTATTGAAAACATTAATGGGTTCAATATGAACCGCTCGGATATTAGCGCCTGTAGTATCAAAATGTCCATTATTTGGAATGAAATACTTACGATTTGGATTAATTTCATGAAGTACTTCTGCTAATGTTGAGAATAATAAATACTCAGAAACTCTTCCTTGAGGAACAATGAAAGTATTTGGACGGGCTAATTGATGAACACCTCCATTTACAAATCCACCTTCAGAAGAAGTTAAATATATTTTATTCATTA
This sequence comes from Promethearchaeum sp., assembly GCA_030613185.1. Taxonomy (GTDB): domain Archaea; phylum Asgardarchaeota; class Lokiarchaeia; order Sigyniarchaeales; family Promethearchaeaceae; genus Promethearchaeum. Next base: position 2,475 of record JAUWMK010000244.1, on the reverse strand, counting down.
ACTTGTCCACATCATCTTCTCCTGAAAGAATTAAATTTACTAACTTTTGAGGTTCATCTCCCCTTTCAAAAACATCACGAAACGCATCTAGTAATACATAATATCCTTTATTTCGGCCATAGGATTCATCACCATGAATTAAAGCAGACCATTGGAGGTCTGTCATAGATGTTGAACCGCTATCCGATAAGAAATCTAAAGTTAAGAGATCTGCTGGAAAGGAAAACACATTATATTCGGTTTCTTTAAGAGCGCGTTCTCTTTGATCTTTTCTAACATCTTTATAATTACGAATTACGTAAGCTTTATGATTTGGTACTGGAACGCCTAATTCATTCATTTTTTTCATAGATATCATCGTTTAATTATTACTACAAATTCCAAATAATATTGATAATTAATAGAACCTCGATTATTATAAAAATTGTTATGTTTTCTTATTTCTATTTAGAAAAAAAAATACCCACTTGTAACTATTTAATATTATTAGAATCTATTAGTAACTGATAATGAATAATCTTACAATCACAATTATAATTAATCTTGTTGTTTCATTGGTTTTTATTTTATACTCATTAATTCTCTATCAATCTCAAAGAAAAACACAGGAAATTTTCCCAGAAACATCTAAAATTTCTGAGAATGTACAAACACTAGATGATTACTTCAAAAAGATGGAAGTATTTGTAATTCAAAAGAAGATTTCATTAATTAAACCTCCAAGAAAAGCCCCTCCAATAAAAAAGATTGAGGGTCCTTTAGTTATTCAAAGAGATGAAGAATTAGTTATTAAAGATGGTGAAAATCTCTTAAAGGAATTTGAAAATGTACTAAAAGACGCTATTCCAAGAAATAAACTTGAATATAATAGAGATTTAAATACACTTTTAACCTTAATTTCTGATTTAGAATCTATGGATGCATCTCATTATGGAAGTTTAACAGAAGAACCTCAAGATATGGGTAAAGGAATGCTTTATGATTCAATTTCCAGAAAATTAGATAAGATAATAAAAAATAACAAATTTGATGAATTTCACTTTATTCAAGCAGAAAAATTGGAAAATATTGCATTTAAACAAATAAAACGATTAGAACATGAAGATTTTGAGAAAACTCTTGAAATTATGAAAGAAATTGGAAAAATCAATCAAATCATCGAGATTGGGCCATTTATCAAGTTGTTAACATTTCATGAAAAATTGAAAATTAATACTTCAGAAAAAGTTATAATTTCCCTTTATGCAGAACATGATATTACAAAAATAGAAGATATTCAAGAGAGAACTTTATGGAAACCAAGTTTTTTGAATTCTGTATTACAAAAAATGCAATCAAAAAAAATATTGGATTTAGATTTACTTGAACAAGAAATAAGTATAAATGGTTTAATTTCATCATCAGAACGTTCTGAAAGAAATGAAAGATTAGAAGAAATAATCAAAAACAAAATTGAGAAAGAAAAAGACAGCAAAAAACTCGATAGTTATCGTCAACAGCATGATATTACATTAAATAGAAAGAAATCAAGATTACAGCAAGAAAAATTAAAAACTCAACAAACTGAATTACTGGCAGAAGCCAAATTGGAAGCAGAAAAAATATCAAAGATTCATCGAAAGGAAGCAGAAAAACAATCAAAAATTGAAGATAAAGAAAGGAAAAAGAAAATTAAAAGCCAAAAAATTGATAATAAAGAAGGAAAAAAAACAGATGAATCTAAGAAGAAAAAACAAACTAAATCTGATATTCCTTTAGATGAAAAACAAAAATTGATTAATGAAATTGAAAAAATATTCAAAAATGTAGGTAAGATTACAGGCGGTATAATAACTCTTTCTACATTGCTTAAAATTCTAAATAATAGCGCATTTCCTAAATTAAAAAAAATAGAATTATTAAATATTATTGATATTTTGAAAGAAAAAGGGGATATTATTGATGAATTATCATATTCAGGAGTAAATATTTATGTATTTGGTGATTTATCATTTGATGACGATATGGTTCAATTGATAAAGAAATTTATAATAAATGAAGAAATGGATGAAGAGGATATTGGAATTGCTATTGAAGATTGGAGCAGTAAAAAGATAAAAAGAATAATAAAAAAATTTGAGGATCAAAAACTTATCAAAAAAGATAAGAAAAATCACTATTACTTACCGGGGCTAATCAATGCAAAGAAATAATAATAGCACAGCAAATCCCCTCCCTCGAGATATTCTGATTTCTTTATTAAAGCAATTTTGGAATAAAACTTATATCCAAGATGCAACTTTTTCTTTTTTACGAAATATTTCTGATGATTTTATTGAAGATATAGAAAAAAAACATTAATCTTCAAAATAATCTAGTGTCAAAATCAACACACAATTGTGGTATTAACCAATAAATTCAAAACTTGGTCTTCATTTCACTATATATGTTCGACTCTCCTGAATATCCTACAAAAGCGATTAAAATTACTCAGAA
>JAUWMK010000411.1 GCA_030613185.1 Promethearchaeum sp. | reverse complement strand
GTTTTCTCGATTTACAGCAATAAATTTTAACTAGTTTCGACAAAATCTTTTTGTCGGATCGTTATCTTGTAAACTTAAGACCTATTATTAATATTCTTAAAAATACTGGAATGTTTGAATTTCTTCCATTGCTTATTGCATTCGTTTTGGGAGTCAATTTAGGCGGAAATTTTCTACCTCAAGGAAGCGCTGCGGATATGATGACTTTGGAACTCTCAAAAAAATATTGTGTAGAAGATTTAACTTATAAAAAACTGACAAAAATTGGTGGATTGTTCGCATTGATTCATATAATCCTCGGTATTATATATCTTGCTTTAGTAGTTTTTATTTTTCTCTAAATTTATTCGTTAAAATGAAAATTAAAAGAAACTATATACTTATTCGAGATGATACGGGGATTCCCTCATATGTTTTGAATATTTCCATAATGAGAATAGATGTTCTACAATTTCTTCTCCATATTTTTGACAAAGAGCGTTTCTATCAATATTATTCTCTATCCCATAAAGAATTTGATCGGCTAAGTTAAAACTGTGAAGTAAATCTCCTTTATTATCAATTGTAGGTATTATATCGGGATCTGCAGCCTTTTGTCTAATATATTCCGGAATTTGTATATATTCTGCAATTTGTTCAAGTTGAGAGCGATACAAATGTACTAACGGCATGATATCTGCACAATGATCAACTCCCCATTTAGAAAATGTTCCAGTAAGCCATTCTGTGCGATTAGCAGCTCCTACAACCATAAGGTTTCGCACTTCCGCATATTGATAAAGAATTACCATTCTAATTCGGTGTTTGGCCATAACATAAGCGTTTGCTTTTGCAAACCAAGAATTTGCGTTAGGTTTTAGACGCTTAAGTAAGATATTTTCCCCATTTTTTGGTCCAAATTCTTTTCTTCCAAATTCGATTACTTTTGTTCGCAATTTTCGACCAGGAATAAATCGTAATGGAAGTAATTTATAAGTTCCAGTAGATCTCAGTATTGAATTAATACGGGTAACTTTTAAGTTGATATCGAGATGTTCTGCAAGTCGTTTAGCGTGAATTCGGTGAATTTTTTTACTATCTTTTTCTGGTATGTTAATTAGATGTACTTTCTCTACTCCAAGACTACGAACTGTAAGTGTAGCTGTAATTGCAGAATCTAAACCTCCGCTTAATCCAATCACGGCACCATCTCGATGTAAAGAGTTCAAAGTAGTGCGAATTTTTTCTTCTATATTTTTGCACAATTTTGGTGGATCTACTTTAAGTCCTTGAATTATCTCTTCCATAAATAAAAATGAAATTCACTCAATTATAATTCTTTTTTTTCTCAGAATTGATTTTTTTCTCTATGTATGAGTTCTGTAGTTTCGGTGTTCCTTAAGAGATGTACCGCTGGATTATTCTATAATATTGCGAAGGAATGGATTTAGCATTTTTTCATTCCCAACAGTAGTGATTGGGCCATGTCCTGTCATTATTTGAAAAGAATCATCTACTTTCTCATTTTCTAAGATGTTTTCTTTAATACTATCCATTAATACTTCGAAATTACCACCTGATAAGTCGGTTCTACCAATAGATTGTGCAAAAATCGTATCTCCCACAAATATATATTTGAATTTATAATCAATGAAGATTAAACCACCTGGAGAATGTCCTGGAGATTCGAGAATATCTAAAACATGATTTCCAATAGTTAAACGTTCTCTCTGTTCAAGATAATTAGTGATTTTAAGATTCTTTTTTTTTATATGTTTAGAAGCATAAATTGGGATTTGGAAATGGGTTGCAATTTTTTTGGCAGATTTTGTATGATCCCAATGTTCATGAGTAAAAATAACTCCAATCGGATGATATGTTTGAGATTCTATAAATTGGATAATCTCTTTTGCATTACCTCCTGGATCAAAAATTACAATTTCTTTTGTGCCATTATCCCCATAAAGATAACAATTGGTTTGAAGCATTCCAACAATTAATCGTTCACAAATCGGCATTTTATTTTCAGTTAGTTATAAATTAGCTAAATTTTTGAATATTTGCAGTTCTATCTTACTTTATCGATGACGGGTGAATGTGGATATCAAATAGAAGAAAAAAATTTTAATTATAAAAAAGAAAAAAAATATTGTGTTCGCTTATTCTATTATTGCAGTCGCTAATTTTTGTTTTCGAAGCATATTAATTCCCGGAAAGGTGGATAAAAGAACGCATCCAGTTGCAAATCCTATGATTGAAATATAATCTCCCCAAAAATAGACAAAATCCAATTTGAAAAATAACTTTCCAATGAAAAATTGAAGGACACGCCCTAAACCTTCTCCACCGAGGAGTATTCCAAATAAAACTGCAAAAGTTATTAAGATTCCCATCTCTAAAAAGATTTGGACTAGAATTTGGCTTTTTTTAAATCCGAAGCTTCGTTGTAATGCAATTTCTCTCGTCCTTTCAATGATTGAAATAAAGGCTGTAACAAAGATAATCAAAAACGAGATTATCAATGCCAAAACAATCGTCACTTGCACGATAAAAAGTTGAGTGTTGATCATCTGTAGCATTTGGTTTTCATAAGTTTCTTTTTCGATTGCATATTGAATTTGGGGGTTTTCATTTAATTCAAAGAGAAAATTTTCATAATCTGCTGAATTCAATGATTCTTCACTGTCAAGTTGAATGAAAGCTCCATTAATTGCAGAAAAACCAACTGCTTTTTCAATTGCAGGTAATAACATAAAGCATGAGTTCGGTACATCTAAATCTCGAGCAATTCCAACAATTTTAATGCGAAACTCGGCCCCTAATAACAAAAATTCAAAATAGTCTCCCACCTCAAGACCCAAAGGTTTTGCAGAGTAACTTGAGATTATTCCTTCTTGTGCTGTATCGTTTGAAAACAAGGCACCTTCTTTGAGATCGATGGAATACAATGTCGAATTGGGTAAAAATCCTCTAATATTCAATCCATACTCGGGTTGATCAAGAATTTCTGTATCTCCATGCAAATATGGCTCATAACTACCAATAGAAGCGTAGTCCTCAAAAATTAATTCAATATCTGCCTCAGATTTAAATGAATCAAAGCGAGTTTGCACATCCCAATGTATCTGATCATCAAAGTAGTTATTAAATGTTCCAGTTATTGAAGTTTGAGTTTGTATTAATGAAAAGGAAATGGCAATTGCACCTATAAAAGCACATGTAATCAAGATTCCCCTTTTACGATTTCGTGAGATATTTCGAAGAGGATACTTAATTTGAATAGGAAAAAATGATGTTTTCTTCGCTTTTTTCAAATTTTTGGAATCTTTCGTTATTTTTTGCTTTTTCTTTCCTACTTTATATTCGGTTTTTCCTCGAATTGCTTCATATGGCGTCATTTTAACATTACTACGGCAGGCTAAAAATGTGAATATTTGAGTGGTTAAAATTACTAATGCGGGGACAACACCTAGCGCTAAGGGCGACAATTGTGTAGTTATCGTCGGGATTCCCCAACGGGCTATCATAATGCGTACCATGATTTGTAATAAACCATAGGAACCGATCATACCGATTA
>JAUWMK010000048.1 GCA_030613185.1 Promethearchaeum sp. | reverse complement strand
ATAGAAGATATGGAATTAAAATTTGAAATTGGTGGAGGACCAGCAAGACCAAAAACTTATGCTTCGGTAGTTGGGTCAAGTAGTAAACACAACCAGAAAATCGAACAATCTGGTCCCTTATACACAGGATCGCAAAAAATTCCATCAACTGGAACTCAAACAGTAGGACCATCAACTTCAGATTTGGATAAAATAATTGAATCTCTAGATGAAGCGGGTATCCCTGAAGGATTCCATCGAGAAATGGTAGTTATTGGAAATACGGCATATTCTGTTTCAGAGAAAGTTCAGGTGTTTTTGGGGAAAAAACAGGTAGAACACATACTAGAACCCATCAGTTCTCTGCCAGAAGGCATCTTTTTAGCAGAAGGTTACACTCCACGAATTTTGGTTGAAAATAAAGTAATTATTGCTATTGAGTTCCTAAAACCAAACTAGTTTTTATAGCAATATCCTTTTTTTAATTATAAAATAGAAACCTTTTTTTATTCTAAAACAGAATTTAAAGTGAACAATTATGTCTCTGAATGAAACCGACGCGAATGAATTATCTGCATATCTAGCGAATATAACAAAGAATACAGAGCTTGACGCTCTCGCTTTGGTCTCCAGAGAAGGAATGAGATTAGCTTTTTCAGCAGTTCCTGGTTATCAAATTAACCCCGATTCACTTTGCGCTATGGGTGCTGTACTTTTACAATCGGGAGAAGAGTCAGTTAACAAAATTGGTTTTAACAAATTAATTGAAGTTGTCCTACGTGGTAAAAAAAGCTTCATGGTAATATCTTCTGCCGGTCGCTTTTTTTTAATTGGTGCTTCAAGGGTTATTAAAGATCTTGGTAAAACCGTTACTGTATTTCGATATTATGCTGGTAAAATTGCTGAATTATATCCATAAATTCATTTTAAAGATTGTTCTATATTAACTATATATCAATACCAATATCACAATCACAAAATCATAAAAAAGAGATGTTTTATCAATGCAATTAAAATTATTTGTTGAAGTTACTCCTGCTTTAAGCAGGAAATGCCAATTGAGTTTGAAAAATGCAAAGAAAATAGGTCTGGAAGGGGGAGGCAATATCGTTTTAATCGATCCTCAAACTAAAAGTTCCTTTAATTGTTATATGGAACCAGATCCAGAATCACTTGATTTTTCTATTAAAATAGCTAAGGATATCGTGGATAGTTTTGGATATCAAGGTTTAGAGATCATTATTACGATCCCATCAACCACGATTACCTCACAAAAAACAGCTGTAGCCCCTGCTCCAAGTCCTGTTCCAACACAACCTGCTCCAGCAACCATAGTTTCTCCCACTGTGTCGGCTTCTCCCAAACCATCTATGCCTCCTGCCCCAATTCTTCCTCCGACACCTCGGCCATCAGTTCCACCGCCACCTCAACCTATTATGCCTCCTGCTCCAAGTTCTGTTCCACCTCTAAATCAACCATCTATGCCTGGAATGCCTGCACAACCAACTTTAGCTCCTCCTCCTAATTTAACTCCAGCAGGTGGTTCACAACTAGGGCAACCTGAATTTGAAGAAGGTATACCCTCAATTGATGCAATGGCGCCTCCTGATCCTTATCCGAATAAAATTGATATTAATGTTTTACTAAGTCAAAAACCTGGTTCAATGATAGTAAGACCTAAAATTTCACCGAGTTCACTTGAAGGAAAAGTAATTTTATCTCAAAATTTAGTCTCACGCTTAAATCTTTTTCCAAATGCTCTTGTTGGTTGGGAAGATCCACATACTCGTGCTACAGGTTCGGCTCGTTTAAAAATTGGACAAGTAACCGAACAACAAATCTTAATGGATGAAAATACAGCTTTCGATACTGCAGTAGAAGCACCTCAGGTCTTAATATTTTCAATGGAACCTCCAATTGTTCATGTTGAAGTAATAACTTTGGAAATTGAAAGCAAACCAGATATGGGAGGGTATATTGAAATCAACCATCGAAATGCAATGTCTCTTGAAGTAAAGGAACGAGAAGTTTTAGCATTTGAAGATGACCTTACAGGTGCATTTGGTGCAGGAAAAGTGCGATTCAATCCGGATGTTCCCGATAATAAAGTAATAGTTGACCAAGAATTAATTGAAGCAAGCGGTATTGGTTCATATGAAGTTGAACTAAAAAAGAATGTGCGACAAATAATACCTTTACAATCTCTTGAATTGGGTGTCTCCCCTATTACAGGTGAAAATATTTGGGAAATCATAAGCCAAGCTCGTAACAACATAGATATCATTAAACAATGGTTAGCAAATTATATCATATTCAAAGGTATTAAACTCCGCTGGAAAAGAGCAAATACTGCAATTGAAGTCCTAAATACTGTTCCCGATCTAACTGGGGACGTTTTAGCGTCTGTAACTCCTACAACCACAATTGAGCTGAAACCAACCGGTCTTGTAACGTTTAATGCTATCCTTATTATTGATATTTCGAGGTCGATGATGGCAAGGGATGTTGAGGTGACTAATATCGGCCCTGCTCTTGAAGGAATTAAAGCAGCAATGCAAGATAAGGAAGTCCAAGATTTTCTTGCTAAATTTAAACCAGGAATAAATGTGCCACGGAGAATGTCTGCTGCATTTGCAGCTGTTTTGTTTCTGTCTGAAAAAGTTGGTCGTGGATTTGGTGAAAAAGTATCAATTATAAGGTTTGCAGATGAAGCCCAGATATTACCTATGCCTGGCGGAAAATTGTGGATGGATAGTTCATCGGGACAGAAAGGTGAACTAGAAGCATGTGCACGAACCATTGTCGACCAGATCGCAAATGCTTATGGACAGAGTACAAATATGGGTCAAGCCATGGAGAAAGCTCAATACCTTTTAGATATCTTCACTGCAGATAATCCAGAACAGCCTACAATGATAGTACTTTTAACAGATGGAGCTCCAACAGATGGCCAAGCTTTTATGGATTCTATTAAAAAAATGTCTACAAATCAAAATGTGGTTCTGTACATCATCGGATTAGGTAATCCAAACGACGATGAGATGAAAAAAGCAGCCACTCTTTGTGCAGGTGAATATTTTAAACCTGAAGATTCTGGTGAATTGTTAGTATGGTATTCCAAACGAGCAAGGGATTTAAGTTTAAAAATCAGACGAGACACAGATGAGAAAAAATAAATTTAAACCCAACCATTACCTTCTTCTTTATCTTTTTTCATTATTTCAAACTCCAATTTTTTGCCATGATCACGTGATTCAAGCAAGGTTTTTTCAAGCGATTTATCGATTTTCATATCGTGTTTGACACTCCATTTTCCAAATATCCTGGCCCGTTTTTTCAAACTATCTCGTAGATCTTTCCAATTATAATCGATTGATTGGAAGTAATCATTAATTTTTTCGCTTCTTTGTTGCAAATATTGGAAATATCTCGTTTCCATTTTGATGAGACCTTCGACCTCAAGGGCAAAATTCTTAAAATGGGTGATATTACCGGTAAACTCATGTTCAAAATGAACTAGGTATTTTTCATTAAATTTTTCGGATAAATTTTGCAGAATTTGTATCGTTTTACTATATTCGATATGATTTTTTGTAATAAGAACCATCACGTATTTATCAAAAACATTGAATGATATTCTCAGAGTGCTTAACTGTATATAACGTATTGGTTGTTTTGCAATTTCTTCTGAAAGGGCTAAAATGGCAACTAAATATCCTGATAATACTACTTCATCAACTTCTCCAGGAAGTTCATTAAAAGTTTGTTCAAAAATACAAACTGAAGCGCTGCTATGAATTATCATTAGTTTAAAAATATCTTTTACCATGTTATTGTATCCTACCCTAATAATTTCAAGTAAAAATAAACCAATAAATTATTGTATAAACAGAAAAAAAAACAGAATTGAAAATTTAAAATAAGAACAAATTAAATAATTTTATATGGGATATATTGAGGAAAGAAAAAATTTGGGACGGATTGCCGAATATTTGGAGAAAATGAACGTTCCGTATGAATTTCAAGATATTGGAGACAAAGATAAAGAAATTTTTCCCGCTATTATCTGTATTTTTAGGTGTGGAGATCTTGATTTTGATGTTATTTTATATAATTTGGGAAATTGGATTCATGTAAAAGCCTTATTGCTTAACACATCCCTTTATCCTTCTCAAACAGTTTTATCAATTTATGAAATATCATTAGGACTAAACTATGATTTACCAGAATGTACTTTTTCCCTGTTTAAGAATAATTTATACATCGAAATCGATTGTCTGATTGGGATTCCCTTCAATGACTTTAAAGCAGAATTTATTTCAATAGGAAATGGTATAGAGACGTTTCTCAATGTGATCAAAAACCAAAAAGAAGACATATCAATAAAAAGCACGAAAGGATTAGTAAAAGTAAAACGACAATTCGAATAACTATATATAACGAAAAATATTTAAGTATAAGGGAAGAAATACCAATAAGGTTAAAGGTTAAATTTATGACAAAAAAATCTCACTCAGATTCTATTTCCATAGAATTATTGAATTATCCACAATCTTTACTTTTAGGAAATCAAGATTTTGAACTTAAATTTTCAGTAAAGAGTAATTCAGAGACTAAAGAATCATTTGCTTTTAAATTTACAAGCACCACGAGTGATATTTCTGTAGATAAATCAATTTTAAAAGGGTTATCACTTAATCCTGGTGAAACCAAAATCGTGCCAGTTTTAATTAAACCTCGAATTGAAGGATTAACAGATTTAAATGTTATAGTATATCATCAGAAAAAAACCGAATTTAAAACAATGGATTGGAAAATAAGGAAGAATGTTGAAAAATCAATCGTTAGTAAAATTATTGGGAAATCAAAAATTCAACATGATGATCTTGCAAGCTTTAAAAAGAAATTACCAAAATCATTAATAATTGGTGATATTTCATCATTATCAAAGTCTAAAGCTAAGAAAGAAATAGAAAAGGTCAAAAAGATTTCTTCGATCAAAGTTCACACTCGAGAAATTAAAAAAGAAGTAATAATACAGGTCCCAAAAACAATTACAAAACAAGTGCCTGAAAAGATAATTAGAAAAATTCCTAAGATTATTGAAGAGATAGTCCCACAACAACCATTGATAAATGCAATTACAGGAAAGGAAATAAAAAGACCTCCCCTTAAAATTACTAAAACCATTTATGAATCGGTTGAAGAAACTGTGATGAAAACTGTTACCGAAACAGTTTATGAACAAAAGATAGAAACTAAGTTTGAAACAATTGAAGAACCATCTCATCAACCTGGTAAGGGAGAAATTTCTTTAGAACAAAGAGATGAAGTTTTATCTCGTGTTGCTAAAGGTGTTTTTAATCAAGATCCACAATATGCTTTCGAAATTGTTCAAATGATCTCAGATCCAAATAAAAAATATTCTCTTATTTCTCAATTTGTTCCACCTGGAATTCGACTTGATCTTAAAACTACCATAGAAGTTGTAATGGGATTGGATTTGAATTCACAAAAAGAAAATTTAATTGAACTCATCGCGAACAGTCTTGCCGTAGATAAACCGGATGAAGCGGCTATGGTTGCTCTAAATATTGATAATGTTGCAAAAAGAGATGCCATTATTACAAATATCATTTTCACATCTGCTAATCTTAAACCTCAAATTGCATCAAATTTAATTTATCAATTATCCAATAAAGAGATGCAACAAAAAGTTTTATTTGAATTGGTCAAAGGCTGGGCCAATAAGGATAAAAAAAGGGCAATAAATTCCCTGAACAGTCTTATTTCTAATATTCTCTCAGAATCTAATACCGAACTTATAAAAACATGCATGATTTTCCTTGCTTATCTCACAGATCCTCAATCGGTTTATGATTTAATTGAAGGTTTCGACTCAAAAGATGAAAAATCCCTTTTAATTGATCAATTGCAGGAATATTTAAAAATTAAAGTTCAAACCAAGAAAATCAAACTGGAATCTCAAGAAATTAATAATTTATATTATACTTTCACAGCAATTTCAAAAAAAATTACACCATCGATTAAATATTTGGTTGAACTTCAAGGAAACATCAGCTCCAATTTAATCGAGGGAAAAGCAACATCCAATATAATTGTAATATGCCCTTTCAAGTTTGATTTTCCTTTATTTATGAATATTCAACGTTGTTATGTTGAATTATTACAAGAAACGCAAAAAACATTCGGTTTTCTTCTATTTCCATCCAAAGAGAATTATAATGAAGAAGAATTAAAACATTTCAATAATATACTTAATAATTTTATTAAAAATCAATCTAAACCGTATAAATCTCCGTTTGTCATTGTTAATCTTGATTTAATTCCGTATTTTTCAAAACCAACAATTTTCCTGGGTGATAATGGTGATCCCATTGTAAAAGATATACATTCAAAGTTGAAGGAAAATTTTAATGATGAAGTAAATTTAATGCTTAATAATACATTCTTCAGTCAAGGAAAAACTTTTACTGATCTCCAAGGCATTTTAAAAGAACCAAATTTTCGTATTTGTAATATAATTTTAACATATAATTTTCTAAATGAAAGCAGATTATTAAAAACGTTTTTTAAAGCAATTTTATAACATAAATAATAAAAAGGCAGTCAATATGTCTAAGAAAAAGAAAAAAAATGGAAACGCTCTACCGAGCACATTTGGAATGCTCTCCGGCTCCAAATCCAATAAGACATCTGAAACCCCAATTTTTAAAACCAACGCGCCAATTTTACAAGGATCCCAACCTCAAAAAGCATTTTCTACTGGAAATACTCGCGAAGTCAACATAGATTCAAGAGAATGGCCTGATATTTTAAGTGACATTTCAAACTGGCGCTATCTTCCCTACTCTCATGGAATGGAGATGGAATTGATCGTTTGCCACACAAAAGATGGTACATATCTCGAGGGCGATGATATGACCCATACTATGAAAGAAATGGTTAACGATGCGACCCGAATCTTCAAGCAGTTAATCAATTACGAGCGCGATGATTTCCCTTATATGCCCGAGTACATTCGAAATAAGATTCGAAAAATGCCGTACAACCGTGATGATATTGAAAAAGGTTTTTTATGCTGTATTGATTACCAGATTGAAAACACATATGCGAATCAGGTTATTCCTGTTGATATGTTCGGCCGTGATGGGAATGTTACGATGGCTACATTTATTTTAGAATTAGTAACTCCTCCATGTCAGTATGCAGAAGAATTGGCGTATTGGGCAGGTACTCTATTTAATGTGGCTAAAGCAACACTTCCTCGTGGATATTCCATTATGTCTACTGCAATGAACCCTACAATGAAAGAATATATTCGAGGTCTTTCGCATTCAGATCATCATCACGTCGGTTCTTTTAGTTCCGATCAAGAAAAAGTTCAGTGTTATTCCATGGTTCGTAATTTTATTCCTCATATTATATCTCTTAGTGTAAACAGTCCAATTTTGAATTCACAACCCACTGATGTAATAAAATCAAAAATTATTGACGGAAAACCTCGTTATACTGCTCCAAAATGTATAAGATCTATTAGATTACTAAACAATACAACTATGCTTTCCGATTCGACAGATCCAAAGAAATATTTGCCATATTTATCATGTACAAATGGAATAGAGGCAGATCAAAATTTCTTTTTAGCAACAACGGGTTATGCTTCACTTTATGATGCTCGATTTCAAGATGTTTTCCCATTCACAAAATACGGAACTATTGAATGCAGAATTTGCGATGCTCAAATATCAATATGTCGTCGAATTGGAATTGCGATGCTATTACAAACTATGTACTATAAAGTGCGAAAATTGCTATCCGCGGGAAAATACGTTCCCGATGTGAATTCTGAAACGCTTTGTATTAATCGGAAGATGGCCATAGAGCGTGGGCTTATTGGTTTGTTCAAGGAACAAAATTTAGATAGAAGTTACATAGATCAATACGATCCTACTGGATTTTTTTCCGAATGTTATTTAGGGCCTGTGGGTAGGCCGCATAGGTTCATGTTTGAAGCTGTTCAGCAGATGTTTCGTTATTTCAAAGAAGAATTTGTTGAACTCGGTTATATGAAGAGTCCATTCTTAAAACCCTTGTTACAATCTGTTTTTGGTGAGATTTCTTACGCTGTTCCTCCAATGACAGAAGCTGAGTATCAGCTGTCTCTCTTTGATTGGAAAGTTAAACAAGGACAAGAACCAAACATCTTTGAAGATATTAAATATTTCACAATTACGTACTCTCAAGACCCAATACAACAACCTTTGACTGGAAACTTAACTCTGCCGGATTATATGTTATAGGGATTTTTTAAACCAATTACCTTCAAGAGCCAAATAATATGCTAAAAATAACAACTATTGCGAACGGGAAAACCAAAGTAACTAATATCGTGGTAATCGATGCGCATTCTCATATGGGTAAAGATGTTGATGGCCATGAAATGATGAACCCAATGCAAGCAGGCCAGGGGACATTCGATTTTTGGGGTAGAATAGAACATTTAATTTTAAAGGATTGGGAGGATGGAAAAACATCTCCAACATATGACACAGTTATTGAAAGAGTTCCGACCAAAGTTTCAATTGAATTTGTTCAAATGCCTATTTTAAAAAATGTTTTCAAAGAATTACAGGCGAGGAATAAAAATGGGAATTATACAGACTATTGGGAGCGAATAAAATATCAAAACCTAATTGATCAAGGTGTGGTTTTCCCGTTTCAAGATGTTTTTCGTGATAAAAAACCAGAAGCATTATATCGCGCTAGTAATACAAATATTTCGCGGCAAGTTTCAAAATTTCCAGTTAGTTTACGATTAAATGGTTATATAAGAGTACATCCGGAGGAAAGAAAAAAATCTCTTGATGAAATTGACTACTGGGCTAATGGAATTAATAATATTAGAGGATTAAAATTACATCCGCGCTCTGAAGGGTGGTTGGATAAAGTTACTTCTCAAAATTCAATTAATAATATAATTAAAGCGACTTCATATAATTGGCCCGTTATTTTTGATACCAGAGGTAGGCAAACCATTTTAGATATCGGAGAATTGGTTTCAAAAACGCGTGTGATTATTAAAAAAGAATTTCCTCATTTATTAAACAATTTAAAAGTTATAATTGCCCACGCTGCTGCGGGGAACATTGATGATTTTGAAGTTTATAATACAATAGCACAACCAAATACGTATATGGATATGTCACTTTGTCAAGGGAGAACAGTAAAACGTTTCTTTAATGGATTTCGCACGTGGTGTGAGCAAAATGGAGTCCAAAAACGAACAGGAAGGAAATGGTCTGAATTTTGTTTGTATGGGTCCGATTATACATATTTCCAAGAAAGACACGCAAAAGATTTCTTTGATAACATTATTTATTCATCCTTTTTTGAGAATGGAGGAAATGTGCAAGATATAATTAATATTCTCGGATTAAATCAGTTAAAATTATTTCCCGAATATGGAACAAAAGTCAAATTCTCAAATAATATTACACCTGTTTCAACCATTATTCAAGATTTAAAAATACTTCCTAAGATTCATCCAAAATTCCCAAAAGAACCAGTATCTGTGAAACAAATCATGTTTAAAACTTTAGCAAATTTAATCGATAGTGGTGTAATGGATATTAAACAACATTTAATTCAATTTGATGGAGATTGGAATAAATTCAAAAATGAATCATGTTTAGTCACACAATCCAAAATTAATCCAAAAAAGGTAATTCCATTGATTATGCTTGATCTACATGATGATGCTGGATTAATGAGTGCTGGAAACTTTGAATGGAAACAGATGGGGTATAAATATTTTGATCCTGATACAAGACATATGTTCCATGAAATGTTTAAAAATTCCTTTCCTGCCGTTAATTCAGAAGACGCGGCTGCGATGCTAACAAATGCCTACAAATAGTAATTTAAAAGATGAAAGAAGAAAAGAAGAAGTTTTTTTTATGAATTCCAATATTAAAAATTCCCTTTTTGTATCGGTTTTACAAGGAAAAAGTTCAAAGAAATATCAAGGATACCTATTTTTCTCAACAATTTTGATCGCGGTCATTTTAATAATAATTTCGGCAATAAAATTCGATGTTCCCTATTTTATGTTAAGAGAAAGCGTAAGCAGCCTTGGGATTAAATCGGAAAATCCAAATGGATATTTATTCTTCAGAATTGCATTTATTTCTTCAGGATTGGTTTTTATACCTTATTTTATTTATATTTATAGAATTTTTCATCCCACTGCTTATCACACTTCAAGATCTGCTCTTATTATAAGCATAATTTCATGTATTTGTGTTATTGGAGTCGGTATTTTTCCTGAGGATAATCCTATTCCTCATTACACGAATGCAATAATTGCTTTTATTGGATTTACAACAGTATTTTCCTGTTATCTTTATATTTTTGTAAAAAAAATAATTCAAAAAGACTCTTGGCCAAAAATTTGGCAAATCGTAATATTATATCTTGTGTTTTATGGTGCTTTAATCGGATTTTTATTTGTGTTTTTCTTGTTTTACCTTTATTATTACCATAGAATTATCTTTATAAATTTTTCCTTACCATTATGGGAATGGATTTTGGTAATTGCTAATTTTTATTGGATTATTGTAAGTTTCTTAATAATTCCAAATCAAAAAAATAAGTAGAAAAGAATGAAGAAAAGAAATCGAATTGTATTAATTTTTATCGATATTTGGAAATTTTTGAGGTAATCTAAGTGCTAATCCATAAATAGTGATGAAAAATGATATGACTAACATCCATTCCCATAATGGAAAACTTAAAATTCCTGCACCTGGCCATTCTCCTCCCAATTTGTTACGAATTATTTGAGTAATCAAAGTGCCAATGCCAATAAGGGTGAATGGGAGAAAAATTAGAAAGACTGACAAATAAGCATACACTCCTTCATGATTTTTATGAAAAATTGGCCAATAATCAATGAAAAACAACATTCCATAATCAAAAAGACCTAAAATAAGACCAAACATTCCTATTAATGCTGCGATATTATGAATTTTACCAAGAGATACATCTTTGAAGAAGTCTGTTCCATAGACATCTGGTAGTAATGCTGTTAAAAAAATGCCTAAGATTCCAATATATAAAAAAACAGTTCCAATCCAAGTACCCATATGTGAAATCATAATTATTCTTTTATGTAAGTAGATAATTAATGGGATTAAGGAGATAGATGCAAATATAAACGATATGCTAAAAAAAATCCATCCAACTGGATTTCTCTCATAATCTCCCAAATAAGAGATTGTATCAGTCATGATCGAATAATTTAACTCTTTGGGAAATAAAATCCAAGATACACCCAATAATGAAACAGTGATCATAAATGTAATTAAAATATACTTTCTTAATTGCATTGTTTGAAAATTACCCAAAAATGTGGAAAAATTCCGTCTATCTACCATTGAGTAAATAAGAAGAAAATTTAATAAATTTTTTTGCATTTATCCACTAGATTTTCGAAATGAAAGGAATTTTTGTTTTAAGTTATCATAAAAAGCCTGGAAGCTTTATCGATAGAGAATATCCAAAGGGTGTTTCAGACCAATTAAATATTGATTCTGTTGATCAGAATAAAATTTACTCGTTTAATAGAATGCGCAATTCAGATCCTAACTATATTTACATGAAAATCAAAGGTGCTCAAGTAGGATCATTTTTTTCAGGGATTGATAATAATTTCATTGGATATCCTAATCAATGTTTGTGTGTTGTGTTTGATCATGAAAATCCAACTCTTTTTGAAGAACCTTTAAAAGAAATTACAAAAGAACTCCTTCCAATGCTTGCCTACATTCGAGAAGACGATGAGGAAATTAGTAAAGGTTTGTCAAATGATCCAAAATATCAAAATTTCGATGAAATATTAGGACAAAAATATAATAATTTATTAGAACAATTTGGAAAATCCAAGCCAATTGCTATAACTCCTCCTCCTAAATTTGAATCATCATCACAAAAAATTGAAGATTCGATTCAACAAGGAAATGAGCATAATATAAATAATACTTCAATTGAAAAAACGCCTTCAGATGGGATAATGAAGAGATTTAATGAGTTAGAAACACATTATGAAGAAAAAATCGAAAATTTAAAGACTGAACTTATGGATTGGAAAAATAAAGTTAGAGAATTAACAGAAGAAAAAGTTTCTTTTACTCATGAAATTGAAGAAAAAGAAGAAAGCATTACGGTTCAAAAGGATAAAGCCTTTATTTGGAAAAAACAATTGGAAACAGCAAACGAAATAAACTATAAACTTAAGGACTCTGTCAACAAATTAATTGAAAAAATAAAAGAATTGGAAGATGAAATAGAAAACTCTGCTGATTCTAAGAAGGTCTTTGATTTAAGAATTAATATCGCAGAAATTAATGCTGAATTAGAAGTTTCTATGGATAAAAATAAAAGATATGAAAGGGAAATCAATTCTTTGAATAGTGAAATTGTAGATCTTAATAATAAACTTGAAATCGCCCAAACTATAAAAATCAACTCTAATATTAAAACTGATTATGATTTAGATTCAAAAATGAAAGAAATTTTAGAAGAAATTCAATCACTTAAATCCAAGTTAATTGAAGCAAAAAAAACTGTTAAAGTTCAGCGCAGAGAGATTGTAAATCTACATAAATTGTTGGATTTAAGTTAAATTTTTCATTATATCTCTAAATTTTTTCCGTTTTAGTATTATCTGTTATTCAGTTGGATCAGTAACCTTTCCCATAAACAAAATATTTCCCGTATCTTGTTCTTGTATTATGAAAATAAATGGATGATCAGCGTTAAAGATAGGTTTGGGGGGGGGTTCTGGACCAATAGTTACCATAAAAACTGCTGTTGCAGCGGTTGCTTCTGTTCCTTCTTCATCAACTTTAACATAACCTTGATGAATAACATCACTAATTTGAAGTTGAGTTTCAAGAGTCATTCCTGAAAAATCAGCATTAAATTCATCAAATGCAGTTGGCATCCCTAAGGAACTAAGAATTTCTCTCATAAAATACTTAGTATCAAATTCAAATTTAGGTATAAAAATTTCTTCAAAATCTGTTTCCCACATTTGATTTTTATATTCACTAAGTTTTTCTACTGTCAATGAAGGTTCGATAACACTAAGATTTTCCCTTGGTAGTAGTATCAGCATTGAAATTTTATCACCTTTATAAGGTAATTCTAAAATTTGTAGATCTTCTAAGTCTGTATATTTAAATATTGCTTTCCCTGGCTTCATATGCATCATAGGAGTTTGTACAACATTTTCAGGAGTTATTGAAAAATTTCTGTTATGGGTTCTAGATTCATCAAATTCCCACTCCCATTCTCCTTTAAAATAAATTGCATTTGTAAGAACCAATTTAGTCAATGCATCAAGAGCTCCAGCTGGAATTAAATCCTTGATTTTGTCATTGGTTTGATCTTCAATAAAACCATTAATAGTAAGTCTTGATTTCTCTGGTTCATTAACAAAATCTAGATTTGCAACTTTACCTCCATAATATGTTCCAACTCTATTTATATAATCTTCTTGAAAAGGAAAATCAATTTGTCCCCATAATGCATTTCCTGTTCTTAATTCATAACTTTTACTTCCTTCATTAATACCATTATAAATTGCTGCAAAATTAGGTCTTAATACATCATTATCAGGAAAATGAAAAACTGATTTCATTTCTTCTGCCGTCTGTCCCTTAGCACCTTCATATGTCATTGCTAAAGCAGAAAAAATGCTATATGGAGAATAAAATACATTTCCTTCTTCAGATTCATTAATTTTTAAATACAAATCAAGCGCAAATTGATTATTAGCATTAACTACTTCTTGAATTCCTTGTGATGTTGAACCAGTATCATCTAAATGTGGTGGATTATAAGGATCATAAGGAAAAATAAATAAAATAGTTGTAATTGCACCAATTATTAAAAGTGCTACTGTTATTGGTAATACTTTTTTGTTCATATTATAATTGGATAATTTGAATAATTTAAACATTAAGGAATAAATTTTGAACTATAACTAAGTGAACTTCAGTTAAGTTTTCTCAACAAAATATGAAAAAGATGTTAATATTTTATGGAAATGTTAGTTTGATAAATATATCATTGATGTTGAAGCAAAAAAACTATTAAGGTTCAGCGTAGAGAGATTGTAAATCTATATAAATTGTTAGATTTAAGATAAATTTCTCACAATATTTCCATTTTTTCTCGATTTTATTCAGTAGTTGGATCAGTAACTCTCCCCATAAACAAAATATTTCCTGTTTCTTGTTCTTGTATTATGAAAATGAATGGATGATCGGCGTTAAAGACACGCTTTTCCGGAATTACAGACTCCCCAAACATAATTACGGCGGTTGCAGCTGCAGCTTCTGTCCCTTCTTCATCAACTTTTACATAAGCTTGATGTATGACTTCACTAATACAGAGTTGTTCAGCTAGAGTCATTCCTGAAAAATTTGCGTTTCCAAATGCGGTTGGCATCCCTAAAGAACTAAGAGTTTCTTTCATAAAATATTTCGTATCAAATTCAAATTTAGGTAAATAAATGTCATCTAAAAATGTCTCTTGCATTTGGTTTTGATATTCATTAAGTTTTTCTGCTGTTAAAGAGGGCTCGATAACACTAAGATTAACCGTCGGTAATAGTATCAGCATTGAAATTTTATCTCCTTTATATGGCAATTCTAGGATTTGTAGATCTTCTAAGTTAGCATAGTTAAATTTTGTGAAATCGTCTGGAGCCATATGCATCATTGGAGTTTCTATAACATTTCCTGGAGTTATTATAAAATTTTTTTCATATGTATCAGATTTATCAAATTCCCACTCCCATTCTCCATTAAAATAAATAGCATTTGTAAGAACCAATCTAGTTAGTGCATTAAGTGCTCCAGGTGGAATTAAATCTTTAATTTTGTTATTGGTTTGATCTTCAATAAAGCTATTAATAGTTTGTCTTGATTTTTCTGTTTCATTCGCAAAATCAACATTAGCTATTTTTCCCCCATAATATGTTCCAACTCTATTTATATATTCTTCAAGAAACGGATAATCAATTTGACCCCATAACGCATTTCCTGTTCTTAATTCATAACTTTTACTTCCTTGATTAATGCCATTATAGACTGCAGCAAAATTAGGTCTTAATACATCATTTTCAGGAAAATGAAAAACTGATTTCATTTCTTCTGATGTTTGCCCTTTAGCACCTTCGTAAGTCATTGCTAAAGCAGAAAAAATGCTATAAGGAGAGTAAAAAATATTTCCTTCATCAGTTTCATTTAATTTTGAATACAAATCAAAAGCAAATTGATTATTTGCATTTACTACTTCTTGGATTCCTTGTGACGTTGAACCCGCATCATCTAAATGTGGTGGATTGAAAGGGTCATAGGGAAAAATAAACAATACAGTTGTAGTTGTAATAGCGCCAATTATAAGAAGTGCTACTGCAATTGGTAATACTTTTTTGTGCATATTATTGTTGGATAGTTTAATTAATAAAAAGATTAAGGAATAAATTTTGAACTATTTTTCATAAGAGATAATAATCAAAGCAAAAATTTCAATCCCACAACCGATATAAAAAAACAGACTAGGACTTGTGTTGAATATAATAAATGATAATGCTGTTGCAAAAATTGGTTTCAGATACACAATGTTAATTCCTTTTGAAGCTTCCATTTGACTTATACCTTTAAAGAATAAAAAATATGAAACTCCTGTTGCTAGGATGCCAAGATATAGTAAAATTAACCATGTATTCCAAGTTTGATTTATAAATGTGTTAAATTCTCCTGGAAGAAAAAGAAATGGTGTCATCAAAATGGATGATGCAAGGAAGGTAACAATATTGAAATCCAAGCTTGTTACTTTACCATTTTCTTCATTTTCTTTTGTTTTCTCTAATAAAGTCTTTCCAATAATTAGGTCTATGCACCATAACGCAGTTCCAACTAAAACCAATATGTTTCCTACAATATTTTCCGTTTGCATGAAATCTTTAAATTTAAATTCAGTAATTATCATAATCATACCTAAGAAACCCAGAATTATCCCGAAAATCTTATTTAATGAGCGTTTTTCACCCTTGAATAATATCATATAGGTAGAAATTAAAAGAGGATTTGAGCTAATAATAGCAGCGGCCAAAAAGGACTCAGTCCTTGATGTTCCATAAGCAAACAATGTCATTCCTATTGTCAAACCGAAGAAAGAAGCAATGAGATATGATTTGGGAAAAGTTCTAATTAAATATTTTAAAGTTTGAGTCTTTTTGGTTAGAATATTATAAAATAATAAACTGAGTCCTCCAACAAAAAACCGAAGAAAATTGATTAGAATTGGGGATGTATTGTCTTGAATGGATTTTATGGCGATTTCAATAGTTGCCCATAAAAAAATTGCTATGATTAAATATAGATAAGAAAAAAATAGTTTTTTTTCCACACTTATTCAAATTTATCTTGGAATAAAATTTTAAGTGGTAACAATTCTTCTCAATAATTGAAAAGAATGCCCTCTTTAGATTCTGAAATAACCGAAAAATATCTTAAAGCTGGACAAGCTGTTGCCCATGCTTTAAAATTAGCTTATAAATTAGCTCGACCGGGAACCAATCTCTATGATCTTGCTACCATTTTAGAAAATGATATTATTGAACATGGCGCTGATGGGTGGTCTTTTCCAGCCAATTTATCGTTAGATGTAGAAGCAGCCCATTATTCTCCAATAATAGATGATACAAAGACTTTACCAAAAGAGGGTTTATTAAAAATCGATTTGGGTGGTTATGTTGATGGTTATGTTTCTGACGCCGCTGTCACCGTAAATCTGGGAAATTCAGAAAAATATAATAATTTAATTAAAGCTGTGAAAGACGCGCTTTATGCTGCAATTCCACTTTTTAAACCGGGAGTTGCTTTGCATGATATAGGCGTTGTTATTGAACGCGAAATAACTAAGTTTGATGATTTAAAACCAGTTTCTAATCTTGGTGGTCATCAATTAAAACAATGGGATTTACATGCAGGTGCTTTTGTACCTAATATTTCAAACTCACCCGAAAAATACATTTTAAAAGAAGGAGATCAATTCGCTTGCGAGCCTTTTGCAACGAATGGGTACGGTGCAATTAAAAATGGGACTGATATGACCATATTTAGGGTTAAAGGTATCAAAAAGAAGAAGAACTTACCGATGGTTGAAAAAATTCGACTTCAAAATTTCAAGAAGAAATTCAAGACTTTCCCTTTTTCTCCACGTTGGATTGATTTCATTCCAAAAGATCAAATAAACGGAGCAATATCGAAGTATCATAGACAAGGTATATTGGATGGTTATCATGTGTTTGTTGAAAGGGGGAATGGGATTGTTTCCCAGCATGAACACACAATTATTGTGACTAAAGATGGTGGGATCCCAACTACATGGTGGGAAGATTTTGATTACAAAGATCTCTGGAAATAATAGGGTTTGAGTATATGAGTATTCCAATTGAGAGTTTGAAATTTATCTTTTTTTCAATTGAC
>JAUWMK010000133.1 GCA_030613185.1 Promethearchaeum sp. | reverse complement strand
AAACTTAATTCATTTTCATAATTCCCCTTCAAATGATAAGATGAAGGATAAGTTTGAAATCAATTTAGATGGATTTGCAGGAGATTTGGTAATGGGTGGAGGCTTTATTAATAATAATAATTCGAGGATTACCATTGGTGTAGCGAAAAAGAAATTTGGAAAATCCATTAAAAATATTGACATTAACGATAATTTCTATAATTTTAATTGTGAAGATCCATTTATTATAGATAATAGAATACGGAGATTTACCATTTTTGGTATTATCTATAATTCAATGAACTTTGAATCCAGAATTCCATTTCTTGACAATAAATTAATTGAGTATATATATTCGCTTCCAGATATATATCGATCAAAATATAAAATTTCTCATCAAATTTATCTAAAAGTATTTCCTAATTTATTTTCAAAAATAAAATGGCAAAAAACAGGATATCAGATAGGAAAAAAAAAACCTATTTTCCGAAAAATTCTTGATTTTTTTAAGATGTTTTTGATTTACTATGGATCAATGAAAAATAGTAAATATTTTTCTGATTATGGAAACTGGACTAAATTTTTTCTTAAATCTCCAATTGCGAAAGAAATAATTGAAAATCAAAACCCCCTCTTTTTAAAATATGTTAAAAATAAAAAGCGATTTAAACGTTTGCTTGGTCAAAAAATCACCAACTTATTCTGGGTTGCTAAAATATTTAGATATATTACATTAGAAATTTGGTTACAGCAAATATTCAATAAAAAATATCTTGAATCAACTTAGTTTTTCTTTCATTAGGTGAAATGAACATTTAATTTTCCATGAACTTCAAAAGTAATCTATTTTTTTTTTCAAGACTCTACAAATTAATCTAGGTATTATTATCGGAGATTTTTTTACATCTAATTGCTTTAATCTATTCTCCTATTAAATAATAACTTCTTTGCGACAAATCAAATCCTTCTAAAATTAAGGTTTATTAAGCCAACCTTCTGGTGAAATTGATGAACCTTATTTTAAGTAAGAAGAACAAAAAATTTTTAAGGTTTATCTAATTGATAAATTAAAATATCGCTTTGATTGTAAAGGAGATTATAATAACTTGAATGTTCTAAGTAGTTAATTCCTCCAATGTCTACTAATGGGGTTGGAAATTCAGAATAATATATAGTATGATTTTTCGAACTTTCTAATGTTTGAAGATCTATGAGGAGTAGAATTGAAGAAATATTCAAAGGTCTCATAAAACTGATAATTCTCAATTCTTCATCATTAGAATAATTTTCATCAAATAAGACACCAGAATCAAAAATAGCATCTCTTAAGGTTAACCCTGAAACAAGTCTTTGCAAATCTCGATCTGTTAAAAATAATGAATCTTCAGGTAAATTTAGATTAATCCAATCCATAGTTTCGTAATGTGCATTTCTATAATATGGTCTCATACTACCTGCAAATGGAATAATTATAGAAATAAATAAAAATATAAAGAATGCGATATCCATATTTTTCCATTTTACTGAAAAAATCATTTTTTTACATTTTAATTGAATGAATTTTTCTAGCCATTTTATCATTTTGAGCAAATAGAATATAGTGAAAAAATAGCAAATAAAATAGATGTACATTACAAATCGTACGAGTTCAACACTAATACCAAAAAACCATGAGAGAACAATAAAAGGAAATGAAAAATCATGTAGCAATCGTAAAGAATTCAATTGATTTCTTTCAAAAACCCTTTTTTTTTTAATCGTCCAAATATAATATAAGTTATTACAGATAAACGTGAATATAATCGAATATACATGGAATGAGTTTCTTAATAGATTATATGAAAGGTAAGGAGAATTAAAAAAAATTGGACCAATATTCAGGTTAAGTCTATTATACAATATTTTATTTATTATTAATTCATCCAAGGAAACTAATTCTAATAATATTCTTAAAAAATCTGTGAAAATATCTTTGAATAATATTATTACTGCAAAAATTACCATCACTATCCAAATTAACTTAAGATAATTCTTGATGTTGAATAAATGAGGTTTTAATCCAGAATTTACATTTGAATCAAGATTACGAATAAAAAATTTTCTTATTATTATCGCAATAAGAATATAAAAAAATAATAGGATCCCCAAAATATGAGATGCAATAGTGAAAAAACTTAGTAATACAATATAAATTATGTTCTTTATTGAATTCTTTTTAGAAATCGTGAAGATGAAATATAAAATTAGTGGAGTTAAAGAAATAACAAAATAAAATGGACCCATGTAAGATTGAAGTAAAACATAATTAAATGGATGAAATAAAACAAGAACAAATATGTACATTCCTTTTTTAGATTTAATTTTCAAATAATCAAATATCCATTTATATAAACCAATAAAGAAAAATGAAAAATAGATCAATTGAGGTATAAATCTAATTAATAAATGTGGATTAATTCCAGTTAAACTTGATAAAATTGCGAAAAAAATATGAAAAAATTTAAGTGTATAAGCTTGAGAAATATAAGGGTCAAAATCCGCAGAATAACCTTCAATCATTATTTTTCTTATGATGAATAGATGCGATGCACTGTCTGGATTGAATAAAAGTTCTTGATAGAGACTAATACTTATTCGTATTAAATATCCAAAAATGAATAGGTAGAATAAAACAACCTTTATTTTAATTTCATGACTGAAGGATAATTTGATTAAATAAAAAATAGTGAATGTGATTATTATGTAAACAATATAACTAAAAATAATTCCAATAATGCTTGTATCCACTCCAGTAAGCAAATAAGTTCCCATATCAAAGGGATTAATTATTGAAAATTTTAATCCAATGATATACAATATTAACGGAACGAAAAAAATGAAAATGATAAATTTAGTTTTATTATCTGAAAAAAATTTGGATAACATGATTGTTAGACAGTTTAAATATGATAATAAATAAAAAATTTGTGGTTTAATATCCATTTCCAAGAACCTACGAAAGGAACATTCTTGAAATTTATCATATCTTTATTTTCGTTGTCCATGGATATCTTGGCTAGCTAACAGCCATGTCCTTTAAATACAGACAGTAAGTTAGCCGCAGAACATCACATATATTCGTTTTCAGAAATGTGTTTCTACGAATATTTTTTTGTCAACTTATAGAGAAAAGATATATTTTAACAAAAACTCGTTTTAATGATGAACAGAAAAAAAAAGGATTCTTTAACCTATAAAATTCACCTAAAACTTAAGGAAACTATAAATGATGATTTAACCTATACAGGATTAAATAAAATTTGGTCTTTTTTATCTGGTCCAATTATTGTACTATTAATTCCTTTTTTTTTTAATGAGGAGATACAAGGTTATTGGTTCACTATATTTGGCATGAATACATTAATAAATTTTGCAGATTTGGGATTTATTTTCTTGGTTCTCCAATTATCTGCTCATGAATTTGCATTTTTATCATTCGATAAGAACAATTTTGTTCAAGGTGATGAATTCCATTTAAAAAAATTAGCATCCTTATTTAAATTCACACTAAAAAGAATTTCGATTATGTCAGTTTGTATGTTTCCAATTATCTTTATCTATGGATTTTTTGTTCTTTCATCTCAAGTAACAACTGTAGAATGGTTTTGGCCTTTTTTTCTCTATATTATTTCCTTAAATTGCGATTTTGTTTTGTTTAATGTATTAAGTTTTACTGAAGGATGTAATTCAGTGGCTAAAATTCAACGAATTAGACTAATAGGTATAATAATTCAAACAGCAGGAATGGTTTTGTTCATTTTATTTGGGTTTGGTCTATATTCAATAGCCATCCCTATTTTTCTAAAATGTCTTTTTAGTTTTTTTTTATTATATAAAAAATATAAACATTTTTACAAAAAACTTTTTTCATTATCGAAAGAGTTTAAATTTGATTGGAAAAAAGAACTTTTTCCATTAATGTTTAAATATGCGATAAGTAATATGAGTGGCTACTTGATTTTTTCAATATATACTCCTATTGTTTTTTCTATATTTGGTCCAATAGAAGCGGGAAAAATCGGTATGACTTTGTCTATAGTAATGAGTTTTCTGATGATTTCAAACATTTGGATAGTTTCAATTATGCCTCATCTGAATAAAAATGTTGCATTAAAGAAATGGGCAGAATTAGATAACTTATTTATAAAACGTCTAATTTTAAGTTTGTCGAGCTATTTTATAATTATTCTGTTTTTTATTGGATTTTTCCTTATTTTTAAAAATAAATTCGATTTGTTGAATCGTTTTGTGGATCTTAATACTTTGATCGTCATTTCGGTTTCATTTTTCTTTCACGCAATAATTAATGGTCTTGCAATTTATCTTCGAGTTCATAAAGAAGAACCTTTAGCAATCATTTCATTATGTTTGGGAGTATATTGTTTAATATCATCTCTATTTTGTGCCTTTTTCTTACCAATTCAATGGTTTATGTATGGCTTCTTAAGTGGTTTTTTATGGGCAACTCCTGTAGTTTTTTTCATTTTTAAAAAGAAAAGAAAACAATGGCATTCTTAAACTTTTTCATAGTCATCCTATTGGGGAGGATTAGGAACGAGTAGTTCAAATGGCGGGTGACCCTTTTGGAGTCCTAAATTTTTCTTAACGAAGAAAAAATTAAATGTAGACATACAATTTGGTTATTAATCACATATAAAAATTGAAAATCTAGATTCTATATAGAATATATGAAGAAATTTCATTTATAGTCAAACAACTGCTTTAGGGGAAAAAATCCTTAAAATTCACATTAAAGAAATATTTTTTTTAATAATTAAAAACTAGAAGAATTGTGAAATACTTACATCTAATGCCAGATAATTTTTATTCAAATAAGTTCTATAACACAATAATTCAAAATTTTAATCTGGAAGATCATTATTTTTTGTTTTTTACAAAATATCGAGATTTAAAATTGGAAGATGTTAAGTTAAAAAGCAATGAATATGATTTAATACCATCTATAAGGAAAAGACCGATTTGGAATTTGTTTTTCTTACATAAAAAAATTAGAAAAAAAATGCTTCAAGCAGATTATATTTTCATCCATTATTTAGATATTGAAAAAGCGTTTTTAATTTGGAAATTTAAAAAAAAGCTAGAAAATAAGATCATTTGGATACAATGGGGTCAAGATCTTTACTCAATCGTATCATTTCCACAATATGATCACTTAACTAATAACTTTATGAAGAAAATAAGTTATTCTTCAATAAAGATCAAATTAGAAAATTTGTTCAAATTATTTTTTATGAGAATATTTTATTTAGATGTTGTTAACAAAATTGATTTTATAAGTTTTGTAACAAAAGGAGATTTTTTATTATTAAACCAAAAAATAAATATTCCACACAATAAAGTAATCACTGATTTTTGTTATCCAAATCCAATTGATTTCGAAAAATTAGATCAAATGGAATTGAAACATGGTAAATTGAAATATTTTACGAGAACTACTTCAAAACTAATTTTACTTGGAAATTCTGGAGATCCTTCAAATAATCATATCGATGCTCTAATATTGCTTTCAAAAATTAAAAATCAAGACTTTTCTATTGTGTGTCCGTTATCATATGGACCATACCCAGAATATATTAAGGAAGTATTGAAAATCGGAAATCAAATGTTTAAAAAACGCTTTATTCCGCTTCTAAAATTCATTGAAGGTGATAAATATTATCAGATATTAGACCAAATTGATATTTCAATTATGAACCATAATAGGCAACAAGGATTCGGGAACATTCGACTTTTACTATTCTTAAAAAAGAAAATATATATGAAAAAACAAAATCCAATTTATAATCACTTGATTGGTAGAAAAGTGAGTGTTCTTACAATAGAGGATCTCATAGCTTCGATAGAAAAGGACGAAAATGTTTTTGATAATGAAAATGACCTACAAATGAATAAACAATTTGTTTTAGAGAATTACAATTCAAAAAAATCTATAGATGAATTAAAAACCTTATTTACTCTTTGATTTCAAGAAGTTGAGGTCACAACTTTCTTGAACGGCTTTATAATATAATTATTTGTAATTCTTTTTAACCCAAGTATAAACATTTTTAATACCTTCTTCTATTCCAATTTTGTATTTACATCCAGTTCATGTTAATAAATCCACATTTAATACTTATTTTAGGAATCCCGTCAGGTTTTGTTGTATCTTATTGTATGTCTCCCTCATATCCAATAATTCTTATTATTATTTTCATTAATTCTTCTAGCTCAATATCTTCTCCAGTTCCAATATTTACATGCAATTCCTCGCTATATTGATTCATCAGATTAATGTATGCGTCCGCACAATCATCAACGTATAAAATATCTTTCATGGGCTTACCTGTGCCCCACATTACTACTTTTTTTTGTTCACTAACCTTAGTTTCATGATTTTTTCTAATTAATGCAGGCATGACATAAGATGTTTCTAAGTCAAAGTTATCATTGATGCCATAAAGATTAGTAGGTATTGCGGATATGAATTCACAACCATATTGTCGTCAGTAGTATTTACAGAACTCTATCACATTACAATTAAAATTACTTCAATAAAAATTCTACTTTTTATCTATTATTCTTATTTATCCAAAATTGCATTACTTAATACTTCAGAAAAAAATTCAACTTGTTCTTTGTTTGATTTAGAATGGTTTCCAATAAAAAAACCGTTTTCATGAATTATATCAGCATTTATTAATGAATCATATATTTCGTAATTGAAATACTTGATTACTTCGTTCTTAGTAAAATTCCCTGCGACAATTGGTCTCACTTCAATATTATTTTTTTTAAGCACTTTAATAATTTGATCCCTTCTTCCTTTATTTTTCCCAATTAAAATAATTGAAAATCCAAACCAAGAACTCTCACCAATTTCTTTTTGTATTAAAATATCTGGAATTTGACTCATCTTATGTTTAAAATATTTTGCATTTTCCCTCCTCTGGTATATTATACGGTCTAACTTTTTTAATTGCTCTCTACCAATTGCGGCTTCAATTTCAAGTGGTCTTAAATTATACCCAGGTAAAATGAAGTTAAAACTTTCATAGAATTCATTTGAGTTTTTGTGATAAATTTTACTATTTCTGGGCAAGTTTCTAGTCCATCCATGGGCTCTAATAGATAACATGTAATGATATAATTCTTCATCGTCTGTTACACAAACACCACCTTCCATAGTGCAAATATGATGTGAATAAAAAGTAGAGTAGGTACCAATTAAACCAAATGATCCAAGTTGTTTTCCTTTATATGTAGCACCCATTGCTTCACAATTATCTTCTAAAATAATAATATTAGTATCTTGAGTTATTTCTTTTATTGCATGAAAACTATTTGGGTTTCCGAGTAAATTCACTATAAAAACAGCCTTAGTTTTTTCTGAAATACTCTTTTTAAAAAGATTTATATCTAAATTTAAAGTTTCTAAATTAATATCGACAAATTTTACTTTCAAACCATACTGTTGAAGGGGAAAATATGTCGTACTCCATGAAACTGCGGGGACGATGATTTCATCACCTCTATTCAATTTACCGGAATAAAATAGAGAAGCAACAGCCAAAAGATTTGCAGAAGATCCAGAATTTACCATGACAGCATATTTAACACCAAATTTTTCTGCAAATTCTTTTTCGAAGTTTTTTACTTCTTGTCCCATAGAAAATCGGGCAGATTTTATAACTTTTTGGATAGCATTTAATTCTGATTCATCCCAATTGTCATCCGATAATTTATATTCTCTCATTTTTATCTTACATCTAATTGAATCCCTAAAAAAAAAATTTTAAAAATATTTAGGAAATAAAAATTTGATTTATTTCTTAGAAATCTTTCTATATTCACTATATGTTTTTTTTATACCTTCATCTAAATCAATTTTCGTTTTCCAACCCAATTTATTTATTTTCGAAACATCAAGAAGCTTCTTCATCATACCATCTGGTTTAGTTTTATCGAATTCAATAAATCCAGTATAACCTACAATTCGACTAATTTTTTCTGTAAGTTTTTTTATTGAAATATCATATCCAGGACCGACGTTAATTATTGATGAATCATTATAGTTTTTTAGTAAAAATATTATTGCAGAAATTAAATCATCGATATAAAGAAACTCTCTTCTAGGATTACCAGTCCCCCATACTATCACTTTTTCTTTTTTTTCTTTTAATGCATTGTGAAATCGACTTATAAGAGCAGCCATTACATGTGAATTATTATTATCATAATGATCTCCAGGTCCATATAGATTACAAGGCATTATTGAGATAAAATTTGTGCTATATTGTTTATTATATGATTGACACATCTGAATACCTGCGATTTTTGCAATTGCATAAGATTGGTTAGTAGGTTCAAGTTTTCCTGTCATAAAAAAATCTTCACTCATTGGTTGAATGCATTCTTTTGGATAAATGCAAGAACTTCCAAGAAATACCAATTTTTGGCAATAATTTTTATAAGCAGAATGAATTACATTTGTCTGGATCATTAAATTATCGTAGATGAACTCTGCTGGCGAATTAATATTTGCATAGATTCCCCCAACTCTTGCTGCAATATGAATAACGAATTGTGGATGATGTTGATTAAAAAACCTATCTACACATTGTTGATTTCGAAGATCTAATTCTCTTAAAGTTGCTGTTATAATTTTTGTATAACCCTCTTTGGTTAAATATTGTATTAATCGTTTTCCAACCATACCGTCATGACCGGATACATATATGGTGCTGTTTTTTGTAAATACCATTTAAATTTCTTCCAATATATTATCGATGTTTCTTGCTTGAAAAAATTTCATCATTTTGGAGATTTTTTGAATAATAAATTCAATTTCAATTTTTTTTTTAATTCTGGATACATTAGCAAAAGTAATAATCTACCAGCATATTCTTCAATTAAAGGTAAATCATCTGGTTTTTCTTTGCATTTTTTTCATCTCGATTTCCCTTTTACTTAATATCTATCCTCTTTCGCAACTAACTCCATATCTGATTTTACCATTAATTTTATCAATTGTTCAAATGATGTCGCCTTAGGATTCCACCCCAATATATTTTTCGCTTTACTAGGATCTCCTTGTAGTTGTTCAACTTCCGTTGGTCTAAAGTATTTGGGATCAACCTCGATTAAAATTTTCCCCGTTTTTTTTTCAATACCTTTTTCTTCAATTCCGACTCCTTCCCATCTAAGTTCAATGTTTGCTTCTTTAAAAGCTAAAGTGCAAAACTCTCTAACTGTATGCATTTCCCCTGTAGCAATTACAAAATCTTCTGGTTTATTATGTTGTAACATGAGCCACATACATTCTACAAAATCTTTAGCATATCCCCAATCTCTTTTCGCATCCATATTACCGAGATATAATTTTTCTTGTTTACCTTGAACAATTCTTGAAGCAGCTAAAGTTATTTTTCTTGTTACAAATGTTTCTCCTCGTCTTTCTGATTCATGATTAAATAATATACCATTAACTGCAAACATATTGTAGGCTTCTCTATAATTTTTTATAATCCAATATGCATAAAGTTTTGCCACAGCATATGGACTTCTGGGGTAAAATGGGGTAGATTCTTTTTGAGGAACTTCTTGAACCTTTCCAAATAATTCTGAGGTGGATGCTTGATATATTTTAGTTCTTTTCTCATATCCAAGAAATCTGACCGCTTCTATTAACCTTAGTACTCCTATACCATCTGTATTAGCAGTATATTCAGGAACTTCAAATGATACTTTTACATGAGATTGAGCAGCAAGGTTATATATTTCATCAGGTTTAATTTCTCTTATCAATCGTATGAGATTTGTTGAATCTGTCATATCTCCATAATGTAGTTCAATTTTTCTCTTCAATTGCATATCTTGAATTGCTTTATCAATATATAAATGTTCAATTCTACCTGTATTAAAGGAAGAACTTCTTCTAATAATACCATGAACAATATAACCTTTTTCTAATAATAATTCTGCAAGAAAGGATCCATCTTGCCCAGTAATTCCCGTGATTAGTGCTATTTTTATCATTTTTGTTAGTATTTTTTCCTTTTTAAATTACATATAATATTTAATTAAATCTATTTATCGCTATTATTTAATATTACCTCACTTATTTAAACTAAATCTTCAAATATGTTTATATAATTCGTTAATTTTTTTGTTATAGATTGACGGAAATGGCTGAAATTTTTTCGATTTTTTTATATTTGAAATTTTCTGGCATCATTATTTGACTTATTCTATAAATCCAACTTATAATTTAACACGTTTCATTAAAACCTTGGAATAACCTCATCAAATTTTATTTATATATAGAAATTTAAGAAATAGATTTAATTATGTCTTAAGAGTTTTCACTTCAAAGACATAAAAATTAGTAAGCAAATCCCTAAAGA
Source organism: Promethearchaeum sp. (assembly GCA_030613185.1). GTDB lineage: Archaea > Asgardarchaeota > Lokiarchaeia > Sigyniarchaeales > Promethearchaeaceae > Promethearchaeum. Next base: position 1,006 of record JAUWMK010000133.1, on the reverse strand, counting down.
TTCCATATATCTTTCAAAATGGGATTTTATTTTATTTGTATTGATGGAATACGTTTTTTTGATTAAAATTTTCAATTCAGATCTTTCAATAATTCTCAAATTTTTGACTTTTTGATCGTTTACAAATTGTATAAATTGGAGAGAAATAATTAATTCTGAAGATGAATATCATATATTAACATGAATTTTTTAATTACAGGCGGTTTGGGATTTATCGGTAGTAATTTTATAAAGTATATCCTAAATGAAGATAAAATTGCAGACATATGTAATTTAGACGCTATGACATATGCCGGAAACCATGAGAATCTAAAAGATATTGAAAATAATCCTCGTTATCACTTCATAGCCGGCAATATATGTAATTTTGAATTGGTTGATTATATCCTAAAAAAATTCAAAATCACACATATAATCAATTTTGCTGCCGAATCTCATGTAGATCGTTCGATTTCCAATCCAGATATTTTTATTGAGACAAATGTTAAAGGAACACTAACATTACTTAATGCAGCAAAGAAAAACAAAATTGAACGATACCTTCAAGTCTCAACTGATGAAGTATATGGTTCTCTTTCTTTTGAAGATCCAGCATTTACGGAAGAAAACCAACTTTGCCCAAGAAGTCCTTATTCATCAAGTAAAACAGCAGCAGATTTATTAGTTCTATCTTACGTTCACACATATAATTTTCCAGCGTTGATCACTCGCTGCTCCAACAATTATGGACCCTATCAATTTCCAGAAAAATTAATCACTTTAATGATTAGGAATATTCAGTTAAATAAGAAACTCCCTGTTTATGGAGACGGTTCAAATATCCGAGATTGGATTCATGTTATTGATCATTGTCGTGGTATTTATGCAACCCTTATGAAGGGAAAAATCGGGGAAGTGTACAATTTTGGAGGGGATACTGAAGTTTCAAATATCAATATGGTAAAATTCTTATTGAAGGAACTCGGAAAAGGAGAAAATTTAATCACTTTTGTCAAAGATCGCCCCG
>JAUWMK010000405.1 GCA_030613185.1 Promethearchaeum sp. | reverse complement strand
TGTTTATTTTTTTCCTTTAATCTTAATTCGATTTCTTCAAGATTTGATATATCACGAGAGATTGCAATGAATCCTATTATTTTTTTCTTGGAAAGATCATATCTAGGGGACATATTTACTAAAAACGGTATTATTTCCCCTTTTTTATCTGTTATATATACTTTATAATTTCGGATTGGAATACCTCTTAGAAGTTGTTGAAATTTAGAGTCCAATTTATCAAGTTCTTGAACATCAAACATTTCTCGATATTTACTAAATGTCAATTTCTCAAAAGAATGTCCCATAATTCTATTATGGGCTTCATTTGCATATGTGCATTGTCCTGATATATCAAATTCATAAATTACTTCATCCATGGTTTCAACCAATTCACGAAATCTCTCTTGACTAAATTCAAGTTTCTCTTCAAGAGACGTTCTTAATCTTACCATTGCATCATTTGAATTTTTTATAAGGGTCTCAATAATTCGATTATCACGAGTAAAGGAAATTCCCGTCATCAACGCTCCGAAAGAAAAACCAATCATCATTAATCCAGGTATGGATGGCAACAATCTAAAGGCATATATAATTGGTGAGATAATACCAAAAATAATTCCACCAAATAGAGTCCAAATGGTCACTTTTCTTAATTCAAGAGGGGATTTTAGAAAAATTTGTAAGCAATAGTAAAAAAACGTTAAACATGTAAAAATACTTAAAATTATCATCCAAAACTGCAATTGGCCCGAAGTTTTATAAACATCATGACCCGAGAGAAGAGGGTAAATTTCTACTGAATCTGGATGGAGAAGAGAAATTATAGTCCCACTAATGATAGCACCCAATATTATCATTTTTTTTGCATCATATGAATAATCTATAAATAAATCCAAACTTAGAGTAAAGAATATTGCAGTTATTAGAAGAAAAATAAATGAAATCCTGAAAAGAACTTGGTTTAAAAATAAATATGAAAGTATTACACTAAAGCACAAAAACCCGAAGAAAATCCATGCAAACATTAAAAAAGAAATGATTCTATGATTAAATTTTTTATTTTGATAATAGAGAATAATAGAAGTAATAATAAATAATAGGAATGCTAAAAAATAGGTGTAAATACCTAAATTCCAATTCAGTGAAGCGATATCCATTAGTTAATAAAATAAGATTTATATTGCTAAAAAAAATGATCAAAATGAATTTGTAATAGAGTTTTTTGAAAAAATTAAGATATATATCTGTGAAAAATGTAGATAGGCCGTCAGTGAATGTAGATTAGAAAAAGAATTGGTTCAATCCTCTAAAACCGATTGAATTATCAATAGAAGATCTCCCATAGTATAAGGTTTTGCAAGAAATTCATTAATATTATTGAATTTACAATCTTCCCTTAGCTTATCGGAACCCATACCACTAGATAAGATAAATTTAGTCTTGTAATCGAGATTTCCTCTGATATTTTTTATACATTTAATACCACTTATATCCGGCATTATGTAATCAACAATAAAAAGATCAATAGGCTTATTCTTTTTCAGTATTTCATTGATTTTTTTACAAGTACTGGCAGTTAAGACTTTATATCCAAACTTCTTTAGAATTTTTAAAGCATATTCAAGAATTTCTTCATTATCATCAATTACCAAGATTGTTTCATTGGCTTTTGAAAATAACAATTTTTCTTTTTTCTTTTCTTGAACAACAACCCTATCTTCTTTATCATGAACAGGTAAAAATATTTTAAATCTAGTCCCATAACCTAATTCCGAATAACATTGGATGGAACCATTATGCTGTTGAACAATATTGTAAACAATTGAAAGCCCTAAACCAGTACCTTTGCTGTGAGGTTTTGTCGAATAATAGGGTTCAAAAAGATGATCTAATACTTCTTGGGTCATACCACTACCTGTATCTACAATAGTAATACTTATATATTCCCCTGGAGTTAAATTAGCAAACATTTCACAATACAATTCATCAAGAACTACTTTTTCTGTTTTAATAGATATATTACCGCCATCTTTCATGGCATCCCGAGCATTTAAAACAAGATTCATTATAACCTGTTGAATATTTGTGCTATTACCGTAAACTGAAGGTATATTTTCAAATAAATCAAGATTGATTTCAATCATTTTTGGTATTGAATGTTTTAAGATAGAATAAATCTCTGATATTTCATCATTTATATTAATATTGGAAAATTCTACATCTTGAGTTCTGGAAAGTGTTAATAATCTCCGAGTTATATCCGCCCCATGTTCTGCTGCGGTTTTGATCTTGAAAATTGAATCTAAAATTTCATTATCTTTTTCATCAGTGTTCTCAAACTCCAATAATATCAAATCAATATGTCCAAAAATCGCTTGAAGTAAATTATTAAAATCATGGGCAATACCACCCGCTAAATTTCCAATGGATTCCATTTTTTGAACTTTCAGTAATTGTTTATTTTTTTCCTTTAATCTAAATTCGATTTCTTCAAGATTTGATATATCACGAGAGATTACAATGGAACCTATTACATTTTTCTTAGAAGAATCATATTTTGGAGCGATATTTATGAGAAAGGGGATCTTCTTTCCTTCTTTATTTTTCATGTGAAATTTCAAATTTCGTAATGGAATTCCTTTTAGAACTTTCTCAAAACTAATCTTAAAATTCTCAAGTTCTTGAAAATCAAACATATCTTTGTAATTTTGATAAGAGCCCTCTGTAAAACTATATCCTAAAATTTTATTATGTGCTCCATTTGAATACACGCAATTACCCGATAAATCGAATTCATAGATTCCTTCATCCATGGTTTCAACCAATTCACGAAATCTCTCTTGACTAAATTCAAGTTTCTCTTCAAGAGACGTTCTTAATCTTACCATTGCATCATTTGAATTTTTTATAAGGGTCTCAATAATTCGATTATCACGAGTAAAAGAAATTCCCGTTATCAGCGCCCCAATAGAGAAACCGATCATCATTGATCCAGGTATGTTTTGCAACAATCTTAATGCATATATAAGTGGTGAGATAATACCAATAATGATCCCCCCAAATAGAGTCCAGATGACCACTTTTCTTAAATCAGGAGGAGCCTTTATGAAAATCTGAAGACAGTAATAAAAAAACAATAAACATGTAAAAGCACTCAAAATTATAGTCCAAACCTGCAATTGCCCCGATGTTAAAAAAGTACCATGATCTGAAGGAAGGACGAAATACTCTACAGATTCTTCAAGGAAAAGAGAAATTACAGTTCCACTAATGATAGCCCCCAATATTATCATTTTTTTTGCATCATACGAATAATCCATGTATAAATCCAAACTTAAAGTAAAGAATAGAGCAGATATTAGAAGGAATATAAATGAAAACTTAAAAAGAAATAAGTTCAAAAACAAATATGCCGATGCAGCAGTAAAACAATATAATCCAAAGAAAATCCATGCATACATTAGAAAAGTAATAATTCGATGCATAAACTTTTTATTTTGATAATAGAGAATTATGGATGTGATAAAAAATAATAGAGCTGAAAACAGATGTGTATAAATCTCCAGATTCCAATTAAGTGAAGCGATGTCCATTAGTTAATAAAATTAGACTTTTGATATTTATAGTTTTTATTTATTCAAATTTCCATCTTTAATTCAGTAATCTGCTGAGAAAAAAAGATCTGAAACTCACTTAAAAATTCATTTCGAAAAAAACATAAAAAAAACATGAGTCCGCAAATTAATCTTAGTGGCTTATCCATCTTTTGAGATAAGTTC
>JAUWMK010000142.1 GCA_030613185.1 Promethearchaeum sp. | reverse complement strand
AGATATTCCTAAAATTTTTGAAGCTTCATATTGACGCTCAATTAAAGGGCTTTCATTATGGCCTTCCTCATTTGGTTCAACAATAATTAAGCTTTTGTCGACTCCGGGAACCCTTTTATTCTCTTGCAATTCTTTATGGTTTAAAGCCCCTCCAAATCTATAGAATTCAAAAGGTGAAGAAGTAAAACCCGTTAATAATGAAGTAATGCAGATATCTCCTTCTAGTTCAAAATGTGCTTTTATTATATCGTTTGGAGTTGCTTGTATTAATTTTTTATGATTTAAAGAGAGATTAGTTTCATCCAAAATAAGTTCCACTCGATAGCTTGGAATTTGAGTTAATAGAATAATGTCAATATCACTTTTTGGGGATACATCTCCCCGTGCCACAGAGCCATAGGTAAGTGAATCAATTCCATGATGGGCAAAAACAGAAGTAACTTTTAATGCTTGTTTTCTAAAATTATCTAATAGTTTCCAATGTTCTTTAGAATATTTAACCAAACCTCCACCAGTTCGATTTATTTTTACCCGACCCATATTTTTACCTTTTTATAAGGATTTTTAAGATATTTTAAGTTTTTTTTAAGATTATTTGTATAATTATCCCTAATACTATAGTTTCATTCCTAAAAAAAGTCCAACTGCCTTGTGAGAATTGGAAAATATCGCTTTCAGATACTTCTAAGCAATTTTTCTGATAGTTAACCAGATTTTTCTCACCATCTTTAGATAACCAAGATCTACTGGGCTGAATAAATATGATTTTTCTCTGATTATCACCTACATCTGAAATACTGGCACTTTTTTTGAAAACAAGGGATTGTTGTTTATAAAAATTGTCCTGAAACTTTAAAAAACGCAATTTTGAAAACCAAATACCTGTAAAAGGGATAGTTTTCCAAATCGATCTGATATCACTCCATTTCAAAGTAGGTCGAATTAAAACCCACGAAATATTTGAAAGATCTTTGTTAAGCGGTTGATTATCATAAAATCCCAGCAATTTGAAAATTGGAAAAATTGACCAATCAAACAATATAACTGTTGAAAATCTGCCTTCTAAGAGAAAATTCTCAAAATTTATATTATTATTTTCTCCAGTTGTCAGATCCTTGCAAAAATCTTGCACATTATTATAATTTAATACTACCACATCTTGCCCCATCATCGTAATTGCAGTAGCTAAATGATTACCCTTTATGATATTATCCAATAAAGGCGGGATTAATAAAATTCTATTATTATTATTATTATTTTTATGTGTTTTTTCATTCTGAATATCTACAATTTCAAGAGAGTTTGATTTATAAGAAGTATGATAAGAATGATACTTTGTTCCTCTATAATCCCATACTCCTTCCCTTACATGACTGATTTTAATGGAACCCCAACGTGTCAATCTACGAATAAGCCGAATTAAAATTATTAGAAGAAGTAAAACAGCAATTTCAACAGGCATCCACTTTATCCAGTCGATTTGAGTCCAATTAAAAAGTATGGTCATAAGCATTAATCACTCTTAGATTATCTATTAATTATTAATTAAATTTGTTGGTTTTAAAGGTGGCAAGGTTTTAAACAGAAGAGTTTGACCCTCCTCATAATAATTTTTAAAAACTCCCTGATTCATCGTTAGGATTTCTTGCTTACTCGAAGATAATGACTTAAATCCCATTGATTCATATGCTTTTTCCGCCCAATCTGCGTATTTATTTACGAAAAGACGTATTTCTTTTAATTGATCCGTTTTAGCTCGCATTTCCAAGAATTGCATTACCCTCTTGCCATATCCTTTTCGATGATGCCCAAATTTAATGTAGAAATAACCAATATATGCAAAATCTCCCATATCCACAAAATTCTGATAGGATGCCATCCCAACATATTCCCCATTTTCTCTAATTAAATAAAATTCTCGAATTGAGAAATTCTGTTCTGTCCATTGCTCATCTACGAAATGTTCATTATGATCTTCTGGAACTAAGAGAATTTTCTCATATAATTGATAATTACTATTTATTATATCCCGTATTTCACCCATTAGGGATAATGAGGCACGAATTATTGAAATCATTTTTTCACTGTTTCCCTATGTTTTCTTAAAGTTTTACAAAAAATTAAATACCCTCATTTATTTATCTGAATATTTCAGATTTCAATATATCCCTTTTTTACTATAAAATTTCCAAAATTCATAGATTGTGGGAAATTTGTGGGGAAATATGTGGAGAAATATGTGCGGACTACAATCAGTTAAATAGAACTTGGAATCAAATTTATAATATCGATTTTTTTTCAACCAAATCTCAACCAAATCTCACCAGTCCTATAGGTTAAAAACATGTTAATGAAATCTTTCCCAAACACAGAAAAATGTTGCTCAGATCCGGATATTATTGCCACAGACGACGGTTTTATCGTATGCAGGGCTTGTGGTGTAGTAATAGAACAAGAACTTGTATCAAGCGAGAGAAGAGCATATACTGCCGATGAAGTCAGAAATCGCCGACGCACAGAACCTCGTTGGAGAACATACGGTCCACGAACTATAATTGGTCTAAACAAGGTGGATTCTAAAGGGCATCACTTGGACTCTAAAAAAACTCAATTATTTAACAGGCTATCCAAGATTCAAGGATCACTAATTAATTCAATTGAAAGAAATTTCTGGGAAAGTAAGCCCAAACTAACAAATCTCTGTCTCAAACTTCAGATTCCTAGTTTCATCCAAGAAAGTGCATGGAGTATATATACTCAAGTGGCCAAGAAGAAACTCACTATGGGTAGGAGCATTGAATCATTCGTCACAGCATCACTTTATGCGGCGATACGTATTCATAATTTTCCTAGGTTATTGGAAGAGTTAGTTGATGTTGCGATTATCTCTGTTCGTTCCGTGCATCGGTCATTAGGCTTAATTGTTAGATTAGTTCTTCCGGAAATGGGGTTGAAATACAAGCCGATATCGCCCAATCCCCTTATATACCGCTTCGGAGCAGAGTTAAACTTGTCAATTAAAACTCAAAGACATGCCTATGATATGTTAAAAACTGCTTCACATTATGGATTGGCAAAGATGGGAAAGGACCCGAAAGGTATAGCTGCCGCAGTGCTCTATTTAGCGTCAAAGAACAAAGGAGAGAAACGAACACAAACCCAAATTGCTTCTATTGCCAGAATAACCGAAGTAACCTTACGAACACGCGCAAAACAGATCAGAATTAAACTCCAAAATATTCCTATTGAATGATCTCTTCATTTTTATCTATAAAGTTTTTAAATTTTTTTCGACTTTTGTCAAATTTTTCACGTGAATTAGAAGATTTTAAATATGATTTTTACAAAATTAATTTATCAATCCTATTAATGGAATTTCTTATGGCTCATTTCCTCGATTATAAAAAATCTGAAATTAAAGATTCAATAATTTTCTCTAAATCTCCTGCCCCAACAAAAAAAGAACTTGAAAAAAGATTAGTGCTTGTTGAGAATCAAATTAATTGGTTGGAAAAAATAAGAAAAACTATTAAAACACAAATGCATGAATTCGATTTTAAACTATAAATTATAAAAAATCCGCACCTTTTCCTTTAGGATCTTTCCCCATACCAAAGAAAACCAAAGTCTTATGGATTTCTATTATAAGTATTTTTATAAGTATTTTTAACTTTATATTTTATTTATATATATGAGCTGAAAAACACCATGGAATATGATATATTGAAATATAAAATCTATTGGAAAGAAAAAGCCAAGAAAGAAAAAGAAAAAATGGAACATAGAAGAAAATCCATGATTTCAGCCATAAAAAAATGTGCATCAATCTTAAAGGAAAAATATAATGTGAAAAAGATAATTCTTTTTGGTTCTTTATCAAGAGAAAGAATTATTGATGAACATTCGGATATAGACATTGCCGTAGTTGGTCTTGATAATAAGAAATATTTTGAAGCATTAAACTTACTTTATGAAATCGTTCCAAAAGGAGTAGATATAGATTTAATCACAATTGAATCTATAGATGAAGAATTTAGAAAACACATTTTGAAAAAGGGAATTGTTATCGAATGAGGAAGAACCATTTTAAAATTCTCTCAAGTGAGATAAAAAAAGAAATAAAAACATTGAAACACCTAGTTAATGAGATAAACGATTTTTTTGATGTAAATAAGGGCACAGATTATGAATTAGTTGAAAATTTTCATAAACTAAGGGTGTACGGGAGTATTTTACATGATTTTTACACAGGCATCGAAAAGATCTTTAGAAAAATTGCAATTGAAATGGATGAAGAATTACCCATAGGACTCTCTTGGCATAGTGAACTATTAGAAAGAATGAATCTAAGTATCGATGATGTAAGAATCCAAGTTATTGAGAAAGATCTGAAAACAAAATTATATGAATATCTCAGGTTTCGACATGTGTTTAGGAATGTATATGGATTTGATTTAAAATGGGAAAAGATGGAATACCTTATTATTGATCTTGGAAAAATCTTTAATGAATTCGAATCTTCAATAGAAATATTTCTAAATTTCATTCAAAAATTAGATTAAGACATTTTTAATTCAAAGTTTTTAAAAAAAAATTTGTTTAGAGATATGTAAGGCTTTCTAGGTTGGTTTCCCAAACCAATCCACTAATTTCATCATCATCGGAGTTAGAAATACACACATTATAAAAAAAATGCATGAATTCGATTTTAAACTATAAACTATAAAAAATCAGAAAACAATATAAATAAAATAATTTCTATTATTACTATACTGATAAAAATACTATAACTTATGATTCTTCTCCGTGTTACTTTTTTATCATACATTGATAAGGCTTTTAATGCTATCATTTTACTCATCTGGTCGCCCTCTATTAGTGATTTAAGCGCTTTAGGAATGATTTCTCTGTAATCATCGTGAAAAAGTTTAACAATCGATTCAAATTGGTTTGAGAAAAAAATTTTGAGTTTTCCTCCTCCTCGAGACGGAATCACCTCCAATTTTAAATCAGCCCAAGGAAATATCCGTTTTCTTTTATAGAAGAATATCAATGTGTTTTTTCTGACTATAAATGTCTGATTATGTGGATCTACTATAATTTTATCTATCCCTTTCTTGTTTTCTACAATTGGGTTTATAACTAAAAAGTAAAAAACGAATATCAATAAGATAGAATAAACAACAATCATCACTGTGTCATCTGAAAAATCTTCTGAAGAATCAATTTTTGATAGGAGTAAAGCACAGCAAAAAAATAAATCTGCCCAAAAAAAGGGAAGACTATAATCCCCACCATAGTAAGTGCAATTGATTGTCTTTTCAAATTTTTCGTACTCTAAATGCCCCTTTTCTTCCATTTCTTCAATAGTACGTAATAAACGATTTTTGAATATATCATCAGGAAGCTTATGTATCCACCAAGGAGATAAGATAAAAGCCCCTAAAATTAATAGCACAATTTCTAATGATAAAATCCCGTACCAAGGGATTTTTTCAAGGATCATAGTTACATTTGCGAAGAGAATTATAATAATATATATGGGGATAACTATTTTGAAATAGTTCTCGTTTTTTTCCTCAATATCTTGTGCAAAACTGGGAATTTTCTTGTTTTCTTTTTTCATTTTCAAAAACTCGTTAATAATAGGTATAAAATCTTAAAATTAAATTTACTGAATAAGAATAAAAAAGTAGAAATTGCGATTTTATTGCTTTGGATTATAACAATACCAATAAAGCAATTTCTATAACTGCAATACTAATACATATGCTATAACAAATCCTTCTACCACGTGATATTTTTTTGTCATACATGGATAAGGTTTTTAATGCCGTCATTTTACTCATTTCCTTGCCCTCTATTAACGCTTTAAACGCTTTGGGGATGATATTAAAGTAATCATCGCGACTAGGTTTAAAAAACGATTGATAATCGTCTGAGAAATAAATCTTGAGTTTTTCTCCTCCCCAACGAGACTGAATCATATGAATTTTTCCATCGGTCCATGGAAATATCCTTTTTTTTTTATAGAAGAATACCAATGTGTTTTTTTTTACAATAAATGTCTGATTGCGTGGATCTACTATTATTTTATCAATCCTAAACTTACCAATTCCAGCAGGAATTATAATAAAATCAACAAATATGAATAGACTAATGAAAAAGCCTACGGTCCATGGAGTATCTGAAAATTGACCTTCAATTTGGAGGTAAACAAGGACAATAAGTAAATACCCCCAAAGAAAGGAAAAAATAGGCTGTCCGATACTATAGGCAGTACAATTTATCGGTCTTTCAAATTTTTCATACTCCATATGTCCCTTTTCTTCCATTTCTTCGATATCTTTTAATACTCGACTTTTTGGGCTTACAGGTAGATTAATTAACCACCTGATAAATAAGAAAAGACCCCCAAAAAATAATACTAAAGATATATCAATAAATAAAAATTCTACCCAAGTAGATTTTTCAAGGAATAACATAATTTGGATGATGAGAAATATAATTAAAGAACTAAAAATGAGAAATTTCTTAAAACTGATATCTTTTTCTTTTCTTGTTTTTGTAAAATGTTTATTAAATTTTTTATTAAATTTTTTTTCAAAAGCTCTTAATGATTGACCCATTCGACTCTGAGGCCATTTCCACACTAAAAATCCTGTAAGTATACTAATCCCAATAAAAATAATAAATCCAATGATAGAGGATGGGTCGCTGTATGAAAGAACGGGTTCATTTCTTATTACATATTCTACAGTTGAAGAAACATTTTCCGCCATATTCCTAATGATCATATAATCATATTGCGGATCCTCCAATAAAAACGAACCAATGCTAATAAACACCGAATTGGAAACATTATATTCCGTTAAAGTATAATCAAGTGTAAAATTTATCGTCCTTGTATTTCCAAAGTTTTCCCAAATAAAATAATAAAAATCATTTGTTGCAACAGAATAAGTGTAATTCTCTAAAGCTATGTCTGTCATTGAATATTCTGAAGCAGAAGAAGAACCATTAAGCCATTTTTCATAGTTGTATTCTCCTTGGACGATGTAGAAATCCATTTCATTACTATCTAATGTAAACCAATTAATCAGAACTTCAGAACCATTTTTCAAATAATTTCTAACATAAAAAAATCGATCATTACCTAATGATTTGATACCTGTAGTATTGTCTTGAACTTTAATGCTTAATGGGGGTACTTCATTGAAGAAGAAAGTTGATACATTCCCACTTTCAACAGATAAATTAATTGCTCTTGTATCCCTAAGATCTATTAGAAAAGTCTCTTGCTCTTCTAATTTAAATTCATAGGTATTTGATATTGGAAAGAATAGCATAAATCCTCCCCCAAATAATAAAATCAAAAAAAGAAATGTTAATAGAACTAAATTAGCTGATCGATTTGATATCATTCCTCCACTTCTTCTTCCATTATGTTCATAATCAAAATCTGATCCGCTGGAGCTACTATAATCGCTCCCTCCTCCCCCTCGACTTCCTCCGCCGCTTTCTCCTCGTGACATAATTTTTATCTCCTTTGATACTTCTTCTGGCAAAATGATTTAAATCATAAATAAGCAAAGTATCCGATAAATTAGTAATAAAAAATAGTTTCTAATCCTAATAAATAATAGTCAAAAAGAACCTTTAACTGAATTCCATCTTAATCATGATGCATATTGATAAATTGAATTTTACTATGGATGCCATATGGATCATGTACCCAAAAATAATCAAGGAAACAACTTAATAGAGAAATTTTTTAGAAGGATCAAATTTAAGGATTTTTTACTTAGTATTTCTAACTTTATACTTCACTTATATATATTAGCTGAAAATCACCATGGAATATGATATATCGAAATATAAAATCTATTGGAAAGAAAAAGAACAGAAAGAAAAAGTATTTTTTCCTTCTGGTTCTTGAGGATCTCTGAGTTATTATTAACAATAGAAATTAGCTCTAATAATTAAGTAAAAGTAAAAAAAGGGATTAAAAAAGGATTGGATAAAAATAATCCATAAATTCTATCTTTTTCGTTTTACAACAAAAATAGACACAATAATACTGATTAAGAACACTGCTGACAGTGATCCAATTTCATAACCTGGAATATTATTTTCCTTTTCAACAGTCACATTAACCTGATCTTCTGCCCAATTTCCTTCAATATCACTAACCCAAAGAGTTACGTTATGTTCTCCGATTGAAAGACCATCAATGCTAATTGTAAGATCATTTCCATCCCATGTATTAATTCCTTGCCCTACTCCGTCAATGAATAGTTGGTATTGATAAGGATTACTATCAGATACACTCCAGGTAATATTATGCCCAATAGTATTGTAAACATAAGTAACATCTGGCGGAGAATCGATTAATGGACTAGTTGTATCCGGTATAATTATTGTATGTATTCCTGAATAACCATAATCTGACCAAATTCCAAATTCACTATTTCTCACCCGTAATCTAAATTGATATGTGTGGTCTTCATCAGCCGGATCATAACTCAAAGTGTTTAATTCACTTGTATTCCAATCTGTGTATGTTCCTCCATCAATACTAATTTCCCAATCAAATTCATCGACATAACTGCCAACCGAATCGCGAGTCACCGAAAATGGAGAATGATCATCTACAGTTTGGGTTATAGGCGATGTAATTGTAGGTGATTCGGGTGCAGACCATGAAACAGAAACATAATCAGAGAAATCAGATTCCCCTACTTCATTTATTGCTTTTACTTTATAATGTCTTGTTCCATTGGTTGTTTTTGATACATTTATTGATGTTTCAATAATATCTGTAAATATTGCGGTATACTCACCATCAACTGTGGTTGCTTCATATAATGTATAATTTGTTGCCCCTACTACAGCGTCCCATGATATTATTACAGATCCATCATAACATATTGATTCGGAGGTCTGGACATTAAGAGGTGTTGAAAATGTAGATACTGTTAAAATTCCTGAATAACTATAATCCGACCATACACCAAAATTAGCATTTCTTACCCGTAATCGGAATTGGTATGTATGATCTCCCTCAGATGGATCATAACTTAGAGTATCCAAAGAACTCGTACTCCATTCTATGTATGCTCCTCCATCAATACTGATTTCCCAATCGAATTCATCCACATAACTACCAACTGAATCGCGAGTCACCGAAAATGATGAATGAGTGTATACAGTTTGGGTTATTGGTGATGTAATTGTAGGTGTTTCGGGTGCCGACCACGATACTTCGACAAAACTTGAAAAATCAGAATCGCCTACATCATTCACAGCTTTCAATTTATAATATCGAGTCTCTTCTGCAGATTTTGATACCGTTGTTGATAATTCCGTAATTCCCGTAATGATTGCGGCATACTCACCATCAACTGTGGTTGCTTCATATAATGTATAACTTGTTGCACCTGTTGTTGCTGTCCATGAAAAGGTGACTGAACCATCATAACAAGTTTCTTCTGATACTTGAAAATTCATAGGAGATGATGGATTAGATACGGTTATAATACCTGAATAACCATAATCTGACCATACCCCAAAATTGATATTTCTTACTCGTAATCTAAATTGATATGTGTGATCTCCTGCAGGGGGATCATAAGATAAGGAACTTAAAGAACTTGAGCTCCATTCTTCGTATTCTCCTCCGTCAATACTGATTTCCCAATCAAATTCATCCACTTCACTTATAACCGAATCGCGAGTTACCGAAAATGATGAATGAGTGTATATAGTTTGGGTTACTGGTGATGAAATAATAGGGGTTGGAGGTTTTGACCATGTTACTGAGGCAGAATTTGTAGAAAGTTCAGACCATGCATTGTCTCTTCCCGCAATTACTCTATAATAACGTGTTTGTTCGGAAGATTTAGATACAGATGTAATTGATACATCACCCAATACTGATCCTATTGCAGTATAAGTGCCGCCAGGAGTGGTTGCTTCATATAATTGATATTTTGTAGCTCCACTCGATTTTGTCCAAGTAATTATTGTAGTTCCATCATAGCATGGATATTCAGTAGGCGCTACATTTGTTGGAGGTAATGGTGCAACATTAATGGTTGCATGTTCGTATACATATCCGCAATCTGGATGATAAAATTGAGCATATACATCATGAGTTCCAATATGAAGTGTGGATATTGTTGTATAATGTAGGATATCTCTATAATAATATGAATAAGGATCTAGCGACCAAGGACCTTGAGGTGTCCAAGGCCCGCCATCTATTTTAATCTCCCACCATCCACTGTTTATATCACTTAGAGCACTTAAAGTATATTCGAAGGTCTGTGTGTTACCATAATATTTTGTAACTGATTCAGGATTAACAATAACAGATAACGAAATAGGTGTAATTTCAATGTTTACATCTTTGTATGCATATCCACAATCATCATGATAAAATCTTGCATGTACACCATGATTTCCAACAGAAAGTGATGCTTCTGTAGTATAATATACTGATTTAAAATATATTTCAGCCATAGGTACATAATCTAGCGACCAAGAAACTTGAGGTATCCAATCACCACCATCAATTTTAATCCACCAATCTCCATGGTTCATGTCCTCATCACTAGTTAAACCAAATCGGAAAGTCTGGGTATTACCTTTTTCTATTGAAGCAGATGTAGGTGACACAGAAACACTCAATGTAACAGATGCTTCTGGCATCATCAATTCCCTATTTTCAGGAAGTTCTTTAGAAATTGTATTATCGTCTTGGAATACCATCCCATTTAAGAAGAAAACATTTGAGAATAGAATGCTGGATAATAAGACCAAAGTGATAAATTTAGATTTATAATTCATTTTTTTCATAACATTTTTTCTTGACTTGTTGACAGAATTGTAGATCATAAAATCTTTAAATTTTCAACCAATTTTTCTATATTTCCCGAATTTTCATCCCGAATATTCCATTTTCTTCTAATTATTGCCTGTATTGCTTG
>JAUWMK010000069.1 GCA_030613185.1 Promethearchaeum sp. | reverse complement strand
GGCTGGTTACTCGTTAAATTGAAGAATAATTCGCGCAGCGTAGATTCTAAAGGAAATAATAAAAAAAAAGAGTTATAGAATGGTCCAACTTTGTTTTACTCTGTGCGGTCTGGTTTTTTTCAGACCGACAGATAAAAATGATTAGTAATTTATGTATACAAATCCCTAAATGGTTTTAAAGGCCCTGTAGAATGCATTTCTGTTGTGTGTTGCGCAAGTTCTAAGAGATTTTTCTTTATATCATCACTTTGTTTGAGTAAAGTATCTAACTTTATCGGAAATTTATATATTTCAGCAATTTTTTCAATAATTATTGCTGCTCCCTCAGGCGCAGGAAATTTAGGATTAGCAGGTGTTAAAAATACCGCACCGTTTAGTTGATTGTTTAAACATTCATTTAACATCGCGGCTTCTGCACCAATTAAAACTCCGCTAGGTGGCCGAAGTACACCTTGAGTCAATATTTTGTCCAAGATCTCTTTCTCAGCAGCCCCATAAACAGGGGGGTTTTTGTCTGAAATTTTGAAAGATTCATCCGCCATGCCTTGTAGACAAATAACATCTTGAATTTTGTGATGAAGTGCCCAATCCATCAAAGTTCGAGATAAATCGATATATGATCCAGGATTAAAAGGCACTTCACAAATGGACACTATGATATTATATTCCTTGGAATAGTATAGCCGAAACGGGTGTTGTAATATTCCTTCATAAAACAATGTTATTGGGGGAAGGTCTTCACTTAAAACATATCCAATTTGCTTCATTTTTAGTTGTTGAATTAATTCATTAGCAACTATTGTTCCTATTAATCCCACACCAGTAAATCCGATAATGAAAAGGGGAGGTTTGTCATTTTTTTTAAACAGATTACAATCAAAATTATTTATTACAACACGTGATGATTTTCCTTCAAATTGTGCTACGCATTTAATATCTTCATCCATAGGTTCTTCTTTTTCTGTCATGAAATTTCACTTATTTTATTATTAGTATTTTTAGTAATTAAGGCTAAGGTAAATTTTTTTTAATTTTTGAGATACAGTTTCCCATCGAAATTTGCTTTCAACTCGATATAAAGCATTCTCTCGGATTTTTTCTCCAAAAAGTAGGTCATTTTCAACTAGTGTACGGAGTTTTGGATGTGAAACATTCCCCAATTTCGTTTTGAAATCTTTTGTTGTTAGCTTAGGATTTTTGTTTTTCTCTTCCGCTATTTGCATTGTGGTAATTAAGGAAACCAAAGCAAATTTTAATGCATCAACATCTTCATTTGGACATAATAAACCTGTTCCATCATCAGGATGGTTTTCCAGATGAAGCATCGATTCCATTAATCCCCCCACATATGTTGCAATAACGGGAATTTTTGAAGCCATCGCCTCGAGAGCAACAATACCAAAAGGTTCCCATCTGCTTGGACAGCAATAAACATCGGAAGAGAGATGCGCGAGCATATAAATACTTCCAGCAATCCCAAAAATAAATCTTACGTTATCGGGATATTTTCTAGCTGTTTTCATGTAATTTTGTAAATCTGTTAGAGCATAAGTCGTAGGTACCATTAAAAACAGAAATTTAGCATTCGGAATTTTGGATAAAACATAAGGTAAAGCGGATAAAATATTTTCTATACCTTTCTGGGGGGATACTCTACCGGTAATTAAAACTAGAGGTCCGTCCGATCGAAATGGTTCAACAGAACAATCAGATCTATAAGGGTAATCTTTAAACTCCTTTGAAATTACGTATTCTACTTCAGAACTCTTAATAAATGGTTCATTTTTCGGGAGTTTTCCAATAATATCCTCTAATAGAAATTTGCGTAAATCCCAAGATTTAACATCCTCGATAGAGTTTACAGGCAAAAATTCGGAATATTTAGCCCAAGAGTTTTTTAAATTTTGATGGTAATCCCAATCACAACCATTCCATGTGAAATCACTTTTCCATCTGATAACATCTTTACCACAATTAGGAATAATATCCGAGTTTAGGAAGTTTTCACTTACTGCGATGACTCTATCTGCAATGGCACATCCAATTTTTTCTAATGTAGGAGCCACTTCTTCATCATCTTGGCACATATCGTATATTTCATGCATATTTTTCCAGATTCTATACGTTCCAATCTGAACCAACATCGGTTCATTATTAACCCCACATTTCCAGAAAAAAGGCAGTTCCCTTCTGGGCCATGTTAATAGATGCATCGTGATAATTGAACGTATATCTTTTCCCACTAAATTTAATTCTTGTCGACAACATAAAAGCGCCGCAACAGGATGGTGATCATGGATGTGTATTATATCCGGAATTAATTCAGGTTGTTCGTAAATACAATATCGAATATATTCCCGCATAACATGAGAAAATAGGCCCATTTTCCCGTTTAGAGTGGAATATCCGTAAATCTCAAGGTCATTTAATAATCTTGAAGAAATGGGGTTGATTCCAACTATAAGGGAGATTGGAACATCATCGAGCACTCCTTGCCAGATTTCAACTTCAAAATAGCCCAAATCTGTATAAGATTGAAATTTTGCAAATGACAGAGAGTTATCTTGGATATTACCGAAATAGGATGGATCAAAATGACCTCTTAATATTAGTTTGGTTCCATCTGGTTTTAACAATGGTTTTAAATTTAGTTTATCGCGTAATTCACGGTGTCGACCATGAGACGGCATAAATATTTGCAGATCTAAGGCAGGATCATTAACAAGGCTACGGCTCTGATTAGCAGATACTTCTCCAAGCCCACCAAATTTGGCAACACCAGCATATTCAAAACAAAAGACCCAAATATTTTTATGTGAAATGTTGGATTCGGACATATATATAGTATAATCATAAGTGAAAGATTTTTTATTTTTTCTAAAAAAAATATTGAAAAGTTTTTATGTTTGTTAAAACTACATAGCATATATAATAATTTAAACAGATATTTCGAGATTTCACTAAATAATTTACATCAAAATATCTAAAACTAATTAAATTTAGAGTTTCCAGAATGCGATATAAATATTTAGAGAGATTTAAGTTTAAAATAAACGGAGAATAACAATTTATGCAAAACAGTTCAAAAATCCATCATTCTGATTTGAAAAAGAATAATAATAAAAAATTATTCTCAATTAGTCAAAAAGAGATGTTTTCCAGTATGTCTCACCTATTTGGTGCAATTCTCGCAATTTTAGGAATGATTATCTTAATAATTAAGGCCAAAGGAAACACAGCTAATATTTTAATTGCAATCATATACAGTCTTTCGACATTCTTTTTATTCATCAGTTCAACAATTTATCATGCTCGTAAGAAAGAGGAGAATGAAGAATCTATTTGGCGTAAGCTGGATCATATTGCTATATTCATTATGATCGCGGGATCATATACTCCCATATGTTTTTTATTTTTAGATGGTGCCTGGCGATGGAGCATTCTGATATTACAATGGACTTTGGTTATCTCAGGAATTATATTGAAACTTATAGTATTAAATACACCCCGATGGGTCACAATTACAATATATTTAGTACAGGGGTGGGTAGCAATTATCCCCATTTATCAACTAACTAAAGTAATGCCTTTGGTTTCAATTATTCTATTATTTGCAGGTGGGTTAAGTTATACCATTGGAGCAATTATTTATAAACTCAAAAAACCCAATCCTTATCCAGGAAAATTCGGTTTTCATGAAATTTTTCATATATGGATATTAATCGGGGCATTTTTACACTATATTCCAATGTTTATTGCATATTCAAGTTAATTAATTCTATCTGTTAAGAAAAAACTTTGAACTTCCCTTTTTATAATCGCTGTGCTATTTGGTATTTTTTTTATGGATTGTTGGATCCAATCTGATAAATAGATACGGTGTTGCGAAAACCTATTATCCATTAATACTATTAATCCTTTATCATCCATTTTCCTTATAGGTCTCCCACATGCTTGATTAGCGCGTTGTAAAGCAGGGATTGTGTACCCAAAAAGACGTCCTTTACCAGGAAATAACTTTTCATAATAATCATTCTTTGCATTACCACTGGGAGTTGGGCGTTGAAATGGAATACCAACAATAACAACGGCATTCATATTATCTCCAGGAAAATCTTCACCCTCACTATTCCTTCCACCACAGACACCCAAGAGAACTGCTCCATTTCCAGATTCTAAAGTGCTCTGAAATTTGTAATTTTCAATCATTATGTCATTATCTTTGGCACTTAATCCACTTTCTTCATTGTAAACCTTTTTATTACACATTTCAGCTAGGCGTTTAAAACCATTTTCCAATAAACCCCTTACGACTTCATATGATGCACAAAAAACACCAATATTTCTAGGAGTATTCATAAAGATTGGTTTTAATGCAATCAAGATATCCCGATACATTTCTGCTGTTCGATTATCTCCACGAGTGTTAAGTTCTCGTGTTAAAAGCACTTTTGCATTTTTCTTTGGAAATGGAGGTTTCATTTTAATAATTTTTAACTTCTTTCCTGTCTCATTTAGTCCTAATAATTGTGTATATGTAAATGGATGCAACGTTCCAGATAATGATAATGTTGCCAAACTTTCTTTAAAAATAGGATCAGTAATTAGCCGTGGTGCAAAACATTTTACTTCTAGAGCAATTGACTTTCCTCTATCAGTATTCTTCATTGTTATACAAGGAAAATATGCTTCATCATCAATATGATCAATAAATTGCTGAAAAAATTCAACGATTGGAAAAATGTGATCTCTAAGTAACATATTAGTTTCGATTTTTTCGGATTGGATTGCTTCACCATATTCTTTCAAATCAGAAAGTACTTGTTTTAAATCATTTAAAGAGCCAAATTTGTTTTTATTTAAAATTTCTTGAAGAAACTGGTGTTTTCTCAGCTTAACCTCATCAAAATTTTGATATTTTTTAATTTTCTTTAAAATTTCCGATAAATTCTCTAAAAAACGGATCAATTGATGGGTTGCTCTAAATATCTCTAAATCTTTTAAACCTTGTTTAAGAGTATAAGGAGTTAATCGAAATGAATTAATTCCCGTAGCAATTTCAGGAAGATTATGGCATTCATCCATAATTATAATGCAATCCGACAGAGATATTCCAAGTGCTTCCATAAAGTTTTTTCGAATATTGGGTTCAAAAATCCATTGGTAATTACAAACAACTATTTTTTCATGTGCAAGTAATATTTTAGTCAAAAAGTATGGACATAGATCATCTTTTTCAGCAAAAGACATTAGTTCTTGTGATTCTAATGGACTCTCTGCAAGAATTTCCAGATATTCTTCAAACTCCTTACTTTTCTTCTTTTTAAAAAGATTGATAAAGAATTTGCATCTCTTATTTTTCCGTAAAGATGCGCAGACGTTCATAGATTCCCTAGGAGGTAATTTTAATCTTGCTATAGTCTTATGAATACACATTTCATTTCTACCGCGTAAACTCAAAGCACCAAAAGGTGGAACGTTCTCTTTTCCAAATTTTTTATTAACAATTTCTTTTGATTCTTCAATTACACGGGCATTTTGAGTAAATGTTCTTGAACAAAACAAAATTTTTCTTTTGGGATGGCTCATCACGATAGGTAGAGTAGCAGATAGTGCCATGATAGTCTTTCCCGTTCCGTTTGTTGCAATCAAAATTGAATTTTTTCCAAGTGCGGTAGCCTCTGAAATCTCTTGAATTACCTTCTCTTGGAAGGGACGATAAATTGAATATGGGAAATAATCATTATATCCTAAAATTGCCATGAAATATCACAGTTGAATTGTTCAAGAAAAATTGATCTTATGAATTAATTTAATCTTCTTTTTTATTTTATATAACTCCTTAATGGCTTAATAGATTGAAAAAATTTTTATATTTGCTTTGACTCCTTAACGTTATAATGGATGAATTAGGTGATTTAGGTAAAAATAAACCGATTTCTCAAATTTTATTGAATAAATGGTTGCTAAGTGTGTTCTTTATTTTTTTAATAGAACTACTAATTGTTTACAATCAAAATTGGAACTCTATTTTATTATTTCTGTATCCTCTATTTTCAATTGTCGGACTGTTCTTTTTCCTAATTTACAATGAATTACAAAATTATCAAATGAAAATATCTAATTATTGTTTAAAAATTCACCTATTTGGAAAGGAAACGTTTCCAATTTATTTATTATTTGGTTCTTCTTTCATTCAAATATTAATTATAGGATTATTTAGTTTGGATTCGAAAAATAATCCACATTTGATGCAAGATTATGGAATTTGGTATTCAATTTTGCTTATTTTATTATTTTCAATTACTTGGTTTCTATTATCATCCTTAATTCTTATTAATTCACGCATTAATTTAATTATTAAAACTAATGCTAATGATAGATATAAGATATTTAGAAGAATCTTTGGAATTAACAATAAAATATTAATAAAAATTCAAATATATTTGACAATTACATCAATTTTACTCATTTCCTTATATTTAGTCGATTCTCTACTAATCAACTACTCACAATGGGGCGTTTGGAAAGTGAAACTTCTTCTACCAGGAAATATGATTGATTATCCAGATTTTATCTATATCACTGGTTTTTCATATTTTATACTATTTCTTTTACCAATTGGATTCATTTTTATTTTTGGATTAATATTGCATAAATTTAGAAGGATCTCGGTTGATAATATTAATTCTATTGAACAAAAAATCCCAGAAATTAATAAACAGGACTTGGAAAAAATAAAAATAGCACTGGAATTTATGAAATCGTAGAGAATAAAGAAGCTTAATTATAATTAGGTTAAAAAAATTAATCAGAATATTCTAGCATCTCAAAAGTTCCATCTTTTAATTCCTTGTAAATTACAGTATTACCCCAAATGTTGTGGGTGATAATTTTATCCGTCTCACGTTTTTCTATTGTTATTGTATATGGCAATTGCCTATTTACTCTAATTTTCTCAGCTAATTCATTATATTCATTTGAAGTCATTCTATGAAATAAAAATGAAATAAAAAGTTTAAATGTTGTGGAACGGAAATGCTATAATTCTTTTAGTTCTTCGATAAGTTCAATTAAATTTTGAAAATTATCCTTTAAATTATTAAAAAGATTTGAAATTATTTCGGATGAACCAGAAATAGTATTATATAAAATAACAATTGCAATCTGTGAAGGTAGAGTGATTAATGCACTGGAAACTATCATAAATTCCTTTAAAAATTGTTCCGTTATTTTATTTTTCTTTTCTTTTTTCTCTTTTTCAGAATCAAAATCAACTAAATCTTGACCATTTGTCTCTTCTTTGGGTTTTTTAAATTCTTCCATTATAGATTCCTTTAAAACAGAAAAATCAACCCCAATATCAATTAAAGCTTTCTGCATTCCTTGGAGAATTAATTGAACAACATCACCTGAAGGAATACTTCGCAAATTTTCCACAAAAACAACAGGAGCCATTTCTTCAAATACATCTGCAAAATAATTCTTAATTTCTCCAATAATTGAAATCGGAACAAAATTTTCAATATTTTCCTTTATAAATAAGAATAAATGGCCGATAATTTTTGATGTGTTTTCTTTTTCCATTAATTTATCAAGAAATTGCCCGTACTCATTCAAAAGATGAACTCCAATAAAACCAATAATCTGAATTACTTTTTCCTCATCATTTGTGAAATGATCCATAAAATCAGTAGCGGGCATATGGGTTACTTTTTCAATTCCCTTGCTTAAAATTGTACGCAAGAGCCCCGTATCATTATTAAAAATATCATCCAGCTGTTCAATTGTAATATAATCTGTAATTTGTTTCCATAAATCGACTTTTTTATCTTTTTCGCCACTTTCTATACCGAGATCAATATTTTCAAATGAATTATCAGAAGTTTTATCCTCTTCCTCTGGAAATGGAAATTCTTCTTTTGGAATTATCTCAAATTTTAGAGTATATGATTTTCCGCCTTGAATAATGCTTTCAGGATTAGTAATTATTATCCTTTTATCAGAATTTTTTATTTTTAGTATAAAACTCATGACTGAAGTTAGAAGCCCGACCATAATTGCCCCATAATTATTAGTTCCATCCGTCATTTCGCTCCAAACTAAATTATCTCTGTCCGGATCTCTTGGTGATTTAGAACCCATTTCATAAATTAACGGATTATCTTTTATAATGTAATAATGTACTGGTCTATTAGGATCGGAATAATCCCACTCTCGTGTATATTCAGTTAAGGATACTCCAAAATTAATCTGCCAAATTAATGGAAAATAATCCAATATTTTAATAGCATCGGAAGGAAATAAACGAAAAACGGGAATTTGTCTTAAAGCACTTTCTTTTGCTGCTTTATACCCAATAAAATAGGCAATTTCCATTGTTTTACGATAATCATCAGTTAAAAGGAGTATTTCGCGATAAATTTCACGGTATACTAATTGGTAAAATAAAGAAGAAGTATTACGGGCAACAGCGGATGCTGCTTTAAATACAAGCCATTTAAAAGTGCTGCTCATTTGGTTTCTTTCACTCCTAACTTATATGAATGCTCACAGTAAGGATCTCCATGAGATTTGCAATTAAGGATCTCCATTTCCTTAATTTCAATCCCATTTCGTTCTAAAATTTCACCAATCATCCCAATAACTACATTACACCCAGGAGTTTGGATATCTTTATATTGGTACTTGCATAAAGCACTATTTTTGTCAATAACTGTAAAATTATCAAAATCTTGTTCAATTTTTACTTTACTTCTGATGGTAATATGATAGAGTTCTTTAATCAAATCACTTTGATTCTTTGAATTTGGAATATACTCTCTACTAAAAGAGGCGCCGATATTTCTTCCCATACTTAATAATCTCTTTTCAATATGGCTTTCTGGTAGATCATATTGCTTCATTACTCTTTGTAACCAATAAATAGTATTTCTCATTTGATTGAAGCCCATTTTCTTCTTTACCAAAGAAGCGCGAGTATTTTCTGACATTTTAATTGTACCATGAATGTTAATCTATTCAAATTCTACAAATTTCTTAATAATAAAAAAGATTTTCATCCAAATTTTTAGGAAATTGTATTAATATTAATAAATAAGAAGAAACATGCAAGGATGGATTATCGCTTTTTTGGCTGTTTTTACATTTGTAAGTTCTAATGTAATATTTCGCAAGGTTGAAAATGAAGTTTCACCAGCATATATCAATAGTGTTCGTACATTAATCGGAATTATTACCTTTTGGATTGTTGCAGCAATTTCTGGAGTTCTTATTTTAATTTTCCAATTCCCATTGATGTTATGGATATGGTTGATATTATCATTTATATTTGGGCAAGTAATTGGAGATACAGCTTATTTTACTGCTCAAAAGGAGTTAGGAGTTACGCAAACTGTAGCCATTGCCTTAACATTCCCATTGTTTACATACATTCTCGCTATTATCTTTTTAGATGAAATTTTTAGTTATATAATTATTATTGCTTTTACTTTCATTAGTATTGGTGTTATCTTCATTAACTATGGAGTAAAAAAAGCTAAAAATATACCAGATAATTTAGAACATAGAAAAATGAAAGAAAATATTGAAAATGATCATAAGAAAAAATCATGGCGTGCAATTGCTTTTGCTTTTTTAGCATCTTTAGGTTGGGCAATAGGTTTGGTCATAATCGATTATGCCGTCAATCAAATAACAATTATTACTGAAATTCAGGAAATGAGTTCAGTTTTAGCCAATGTTGTCCGATTTCCCTTTGCATTTTTAATTCTTTTAGGATTTGTGAAACATACAGATGGAAAAATCACAGTAAGAAAAAGTAAGCGAGCATGGGGATGGTTAATTTTAGGTTCTATTATTGGAACGAGTCTTGGAGCATATTTTTATACTGAAGCAACTCGAACAGCAGGAGCCACAATTATGGCACTTTTTGCAACCGCTGCACCTTTAATTGCAATTCCTATGGATTATATCTTTAATAAAGAACGAATTAACTGGAGATCAATGATAGGCGTTATATTGATAATAATTGGAATAGCATTTATTATTTTCATGAAGCCTTAATTTTTAAGTTAAATAATATAAAGTAGAATTAGTACAAGAGAATTTAATATTATTGAGAGATGATTTATGACGGAATTAGTATGGGCAAAAAAACCAAAATGCAATGAATGTGGACAAGAAATTATTGAACCATATTTATGGTGCCCTCACTGTAATAACTTAATTTCAATCCCACCCATAAAAGGACCACAAAAATCCGAGATTAATTTAAAATCAATGTGGTCATTAAAATCATTTCTCCCAAGTTTTCCAAATATTGCATCATTAGTTGAAGGTAATACTCCCATTATCCAAATTAAAAATATTCCTGAAATTAAAGATCTAAACGTTAAACTGGAATTCAGAAATCCAACTAGTTCATTCCGCGATAGAGCTAGTTCATTAATAGTTTCCGATGCTTTATCAAAGAAAAGTGATGAAATAATTGGCGCGAGCACTGGATCATTTAGTATAAGTTTAGGGGCATATACAAGCCATGCAGCATTAAAATCAATTGCCTTTATTCCAGGAAACTTAGAACTTTCAAAAATTGAACAATTGAAGATGTATGGAACAAAAATTATTGACACAAATAAAAATTTGGATGAAGCAATAAAATCAGCGAAACAATATGCTTTAGAACAAAAAGGTTATTTTCCAACGCCAAATGATAACCTACTTACCATTGAAGGTCAGAAAACAATAGGGCTTGAGTTAATTCTACAATCAGATAATGTAGAAAATGTTATTATTCCTCGTGGGTCCGGAACTTTGATTCTTTCAATTTTTCGGGGTTTTGAAGACGCAATTGAATCAGGTTGGATAAATAAATATCCTAAAATTTTTGCAGTCTCACTAAAAAGTTCATCAAGTTCCCATATTGCAGAATCATTGGAAATGAAAGCACCCCCTCTCTTAGATCATATAAAAAAGATATTAAAAAAAACACAAGGAAGAGAACTCCAAATTGATGCATTGGATATGATAAAGAACGCTTCTGAAGTCGCAAAGAAGGAGGGATTGTTTATTGAACCAGCATCTGCTTCAGTTATTTCTGCAGCAAAAAAATTGGCTACAGATGAAATTGATCCTAAATCTACAGTTGCAATATTAACTGGTTCTGGTTTGAATGCTCTAAATAAATTTGCTTTCCAAATGAGGAGTTTAAAAAAAACAGTTTGGGGACTCTCAGAAACCTCCACTCGAAGGTTTGAAATTCTCAATCTTATAGATGAGAAAAAAAGTACTCACGGTTATGCCATTTGGGTCAGTTTGGGCAAAAAGAAAACTATACAATCAATCTATCATCATTTAGATTCCTTAAATCATGATGGATTAATTGATTTTCGAGAAGTCGGAAATACAAAAAAGTGTATTATTACAAATAAAGGGCGCGAAATGTTAAAAAAAATGCGCGATATTATAGATCTTAGAGAAATATAAGCATTTTATCATCTATCTGACCATGAATTCTCAGTTTTTTTTTTCTTTTCAAAATTAATTTCTTCTTGCTTTAATTGGGAAATTTTTTGAGTTCTAACATCAAGTGAATTATTTTGTTGAACTTCTTCTTCTCCTATTTCATCTTCTTCTTTTTCTCCTTCCTCTTCTCCTTCTTTTGACCAATAAGTATTAATAGAATTTATCTGATCTTCAGATAATTTTTGAGCTTTTTCTTGCTTGGGAAAAGGAGCAAAATTTAAATCAAATTCACTTTCATTTAGTTTTTGATTTTTTGGTCGAAAATAAGTTTCAAATTTTTCTTGTTTATCTTCTTGAACTATCTTTTCATCCTCCATATATTCAAAAGGATTTGTAATCGGAGCGGAAATATCAAAAGGATTGAAATCTTCAACTTTCGGTTTAAAAGTATTGCCAGTTGTCTGTTCTGAAATCGAACGTTTTATTGTTTTAATATTAGATTTTGGTAGGTTCAATTCTGGAAAAATTTTTACTTCAGATTCAGCTTTTTCTGAAATTTTTTCTATCGAATCTACAATAAGGCCCTTAATATCGGGTTTAATTAGATATTTATCTGGATGTTCATTAATATCTTTAAGAACATGAATTATTTCTTCAAGAGCTTCATTTGGATGACCTGATCTGAGTAAATTCCAACAATCTCCATTACGTCTAATAAATTGAATATTTAAATTACACTCTTTTAATAATAAAACTAACCTTGGTTCAAATTCTATTAAATATGGATCTTTTTTAATTCTTGAAAGCAATTTTATGATTACTACCTTTAAACTTTCAAAATCCTTCCCGTATTGGATATTAGAAATTCGATTTTCAGTTTTTACAAGCCAAGCATCTATTTCATAGCCAGAAAATTTTCCAGTTTCTCCTTTTTTTTTTCTAGCCATTTATGTCACTCCCTAATTCTAACTAACATTAAAACTATAAATTTCTAACTCAAAAATTTTCATAAATATTTAATACTAAAGTTTCGTTTTGAATATTAGAAATATTAAAGTTTCGTTTTGAATATGGTGAAAATTATGGAAAATGAAAATGTGCTACTTACAAACCCATTAAATATCGAAAGAAGTGTTCCAGAGAATAAAAATCGCAAATTTATATTTAATATTGCGATTATGGGAATATTCGCCGCATTAGAAACAATTATGACAACAACAATTTCCATTCCCATTCCTGCCACAACAGGATATTTCAATGTGGGAGAGGGTTTAATCTATTTTGCAGCAATTTTGTTTGGACCTTACATTGGAGCATTTGTTGGTGCAGTAGGAGCAGGTTTTGCAGATATTATTGGAGGTTATGCATTTTTTGCTCCTGGAACGTTCATAGCAAAGGGTGCAGAGGGGTTTGTAGTAGGATGGGTATTCAAAAAACTTAGGGAAAATAATTCTATAAACAACAATTGGAAACTCTTTTCGTTGATTCTTGGATTTGTTGTTGGAGGGTTAATGGCACTTCTTGCAGATGATATAATTCCAATTATTATACTGGGTATAATTTTAGCGGTTATTATTTGGATTTTGGGATTTACAGTCCAAAAAAATATTAGTGTAAAACTTCTATCTATGATGGCAGGAGGAATTGTGATGGTTTTAGGTTATTTCCTTTATGAATCTTTAATATTAAATCTTATTTCTCCAGATTATTATCTTAGTCCATTAAATGCGGCTCTAGTTGAAATCCCAATAAATATTTTGCAAGTACTTTCTGGGATATTTATTGCATTACCTTTAATAGCAGCTTTGGAGCCTGTTGTAAAAAATTATTATAAATAAAAACAATCACTGAAACACTGAAATATTTTTTTTATTTCTTTCATTAAATTATTACATCCATGAAAATTGGCTCGACCATTGAAGAACTCTACAATTACCAAAAAGAAAATTTATCTGGCACATCTAAAATTAACTATAGAGAAATAAAATTCGAGGATCTACTTAAACTCAAAATCTCAGAATTCGCTTATAAAAAAGTAAAAAAGGTTGTAAAATCTGCATTTGAAGCACTAAATCATGCAGTGGAATCATATTGGTTGTTTTTAGGAGATAATATAATCCAAGATATAATTATTCCTTATCAACATGTATCTCATGCTTTTGTTGAGGTAGATGGAATTAATATTCTTAATTTGAAAAAACAGATCGAAGAATCGAATTTAGAGATTTTGGGATGGGGACATTCTCATGCAGATTTTGGAGTTTTTTTCTCTGGCACAGATTGGCGAAATCAAGAACTAATTTTTAACGAGACGAGTAATTACGCGATTATTAAAAGAAAAAAAGATGATTCAGTTTCAAAAGTTATTATCAAATATTCATATGGATCCACGTTCAACATCCATGAAGAAAACTTTGTACAACTTACTTGACAAGAACCAGAAGAACAAATCCAACATTTTCGTGTAAATTTAGAGATAATTCCAAGTAAAGGTAATATAAATTTTGATTTTAAATCCTATGGAAAAGAAATTCAAAAATACTTTTCTTAATATATGTCTTATCCACAATTATGAAAAAAAAAAAGGAGGTAAACTAAATGGCAAAAAAAGGAATTCCTAAAAAAGACGGCTCAGGAAAGGGAGTCAGAGCAAATAAGGGAAGAGGCGGTTGTAACTCTACAAAAGGTAAAGGCAAAGGAGAAAGAAAATAATTTTCCAAAGAAGTAAATCCACCTGACATGTCTAAGAAGATCTTCTTATACTCAAAATACTTTTCTGAATAAAATTCTTATTTAGAAGTATGAGAAAATTTATCATCGGAGGTAATTGGAAAATGCAAATCCTTAATGTAGAAGAAGCAGTTTCCATAGCAACCGAAATATCAACAGCAATATCTGGAATTCTTACAGAAAATGTTGAGGTTTTTATAGCGCCTTCTTACAATGCGTTATATTCAGTAGGTCAAGCAATCAAAGGAACTAAATTGAAACTTTGTGGTCAAAACATGTATTTTCGTGATAAAGGAGCTTTTACAGGAGAAATTTCACCAAATTCGCTTTTAGATGCGGGTTGTGAATATGTTCTTTTAGGACATAGCGAAAGAAGGAGAATATTCGGTGAATCCAATTCAGTAATAAATCAAAAAGTTAAAAAAGCTCTTGAAAAAGGCTTGAAACCTGTATTATGCATAGGAGAAACAGCAAAAGAAAAAGAAAATGGTCAAACTGAAACATTAATTCAAACTCAGATGGAAGAATAATTAGCTGATATTCCTTACGAGCAATTAAACCAAATAACAATTGCATATGAACCCGTATGGGAAATAAACAATAAATTTCTAAATCCAGATTCATAAATTAAGACCGCAACACCCGAAGAAGCTGAAAAAATTCATATTTTCATTCGAAAATTGTTAGGAAAATTGTTGACAATTTCAATCTTTTCAATCGTTGTTTTTGCTATTAAATTTATTTAAATCACCAATTAATTCAGTAAATGCTTCTTCTATTCTACTTTTAAAATTCTCTAAAAATTCTAATCTATTATCTTCTTTCTTTTGTCGTTCTTCTAACTCCTCTTCTAAAATAGTAATATTAGTCATTAGTTCCTTATATTCAGGTGTTTTCTTTAAATTTCTTTGTAAACCTTTATCATATTTTCTCATTCTTCTATTAGCTTCTTGTTTCCCTGAATGTTCCTTTATATGTGTTCGTAATTCATTTTCTTTTGTTTTTATTGCTTTTTCTGGTGCATCATCATTGATTGAACCTATATAACTCTTTAATTGTTTTGTTAATTTGATATGTTTCTTAATATTACTGAAACGAACTTGCTTTTCAGACATTTTAATTAAATTATTTAGT
>JAUWMK010000150.1 GCA_030613185.1 Promethearchaeum sp. | reverse complement strand
TTTTGTGGGCAAGAATACATCATAGAAAAGACTGAAGAGTGGTGTAAAAAAGCAAAAGACTACGATTTGTGTCGAAGCTATGGGGTTTGCAATTTTTTGATCTTATCATGGATCGGAATTACCTTCTTTTTAGATGTAAATCCAATTGCTTGAGAATTTACTAAAAATTTTAATTCAAAATAAGATAGATTTCATTAAAATCTTTAAAAATAATTGTGATTATTAATGAAAATTTTAGAAGAAGGAACTGGGGAACTAGTAGGTTGGCATGATCCCGATGAAAACCGAGCATGGATGGCTAAAAGATCCCGTGCTATTGTAGATAAGAGAATGTCATTATCAGATGCTGTTTCCAAATATGTTAGTGATGGTGATGTAATTGCTATGGGTGGTTTTGGCCATATTCGAGTCAGTATGGCCGGAATATTTGAAATGATTAGGCAAAAGAAGAAAGATCTTACAATGCTGGGTAAAACTGGAGTTCATGACATAGATGTTATGATCGGAGGTGGAATTCTTAGCAAGGTAGAAGTTGCCTATTGCTTCGGTCATGAAATGCGCGGCCTTTCAAAATGTGGTCGAAATGCTGTTGAATCCGGAAAAGTTAAGGTAGTTTCTGAAATAAGTAATGCAGGTCATCAATGGCGTTTTTTGGGCGGAATGATGGGTGTTCCATTTGTTCCAACCCGAACTATGCTTGGGTCTGATACATTACGAAAATCATCTGCTAAAGTTGTCGAGGATCCTTGGACAAAGAAACCAATTTGTTTGGTTCCATCATGTAATCCAGATATTGTTTTTATTCATGTTCCACGAGCGGATAAATTTGGTAATTGTCAATATGATGGATATGTTGTTGAGGATTTTGAATTAGCACGAGCTGCCAG
The DNA here is from genome assembly GCA_030613185.1 of Promethearchaeum sp. Taxonomy (GTDB): domain Archaea; phylum Asgardarchaeota; class Lokiarchaeia; order Sigyniarchaeales; family Promethearchaeaceae; genus Promethearchaeum. Next base: position 9,772 of record JAUWMK010000150.1, on the reverse strand, counting down.
AACATTAATAATTACTACAGAGGAAATTATTGATAATGAGGAAATCAGAGAAACCCCTTGGAAAACGCTGATACCTGGATTTTTTGTTGATGCAGTTGTAGAGGTAAAAAACGGTTGTCATCCTTGCAATATGCCTGGACAATATTATTTTGATGAAGTGGCTATAAGTGAATGGTTAGATATGTCAAAAACTGATGAAGGTTTGAAACAATGGCTGGATAAATATGTTTTTGGAGTTTCGGATTTTAAAGAATATTTAGAATTAAATGGTGGCGAAGATAAAATGAAATACCTCTATGAATTAGAACATTATCGAGCAGATTTAAAAGCACCATGGTTAGACAAAAAACTTGGAAAGAAAGGAGGAAAATAACATGGCCCAAAACGATACTTTCTATACTGCAACCCATTTAATGGCTGTAACTGCTGGAAAAGTTCTAAAAGATAATAAATCTGTATTTGTTGGGACAGGACTTCCTATGATCGCAGCAATGTATGCCCAACGGACTCATGCACCTAATTTATTACTTATTTTTGAAGCTGGATCAATTGGTCCCCAAATGAAAACTCTCCCGATATCCGTAGGTGATTCTAGAACAGGATATCGCGCTATTTCAATCAGTACCATGCATGATAATATGAGTTTCTCGCAAGCTGGTTGGACCGATTATGGTTTTCTTGGTGGTGCCGAACTAGATAAATATGGGAATCTCAATACAACCTATATTGGTGAGTCTTGGGAGAATCCAAAGGTGCGATTGCCTGGTTCAGGTGGTGGTAATGATGTTGCTTCTTTGAGTCATAGTTTTATCATTATCATTCGACAAAGTAAACGTAATTTTGTTGAGAAAGTAACATTCATCACAAGTCCTGGATATCTAGATGGACCTGGTGCTCGAGAAAAAGCCGGGCTTCCTGCAAATTGTGGGCCAATAAAGGTAATAACACAGCTTGGAGTCTATGGATTTGATGATAAGACCAAAATAATGAAATTGGAGACAATTCATCCAGGAGTTTCTATTGAAGATATTCGTAATAATTGTGGGTTTGATGTAATTATTCCGGATAATGTTCCTACAACTCCGATTCCTACACGTGAGGATGTTCAATTATTAAGAGAATTGGATCCTACTGGTATGGCAATCGGGAAATAATTATTTCTATTAAAATTTCGTTTAAAATAGAAATATCTTTTTTCCTTCAACTTTTATTTTTTCTTTAGATAAGACTGGAATTATTTTCTTGAATCTGCGGTTTATTTGTTCGATATTAGCAGAAATTAATCTTTTCATATTTGGAGACATCGCTGTAATTTCTGCATCGAATACTAAAAACGGACATTTATTCTCGATAAAGATCGGTTGAAGAATTGCTTGAGATATACGATAAGGTAAACAGTACTGTGGTCCTATAAGGATGAGACCATTAAATGATCGATCCTCTAATATTTCTATACCTTTTCCAACATTTAAAATTGCTTCACCAAAAATAAGTGGATTGATTAAAGGTTCTGCATTTTTTACAATTTTCATGATGTCCGTTGGTTTGGAATAGAGAAGACCAGTTTTCTCAAATTTTTTGCGTATCCTTTTTTCAATTAGAGTCATCCACCAATATGCAAGTTGGCTTGCATAGAAACCCAAAGAAAAATCGTTCCAGATCCGATTTTTCCCATGAAATTTTGCTCGTATCTTTTGTACATATTGATCTCTGACTTTATAGCTAACCATGTTCCCAAATGGTACACCATAAGTGGCAAGTTCGAATAACTCTGAAGATTTAACAATAATATTATTTTTTATGTATGCTGATTTAAGTTCTCGAAGGAAAAATGGGCTAAACCTCACAAAAAAATCTCCTGCTAGGCAAACTTTAGGAAACATTTGAGGTGACCCGATTATGGGTAGCGTTTTAATTTTTTGTATTAGAATATTCATCTCACGATTTAAATCTGGGATATCGTTAAAGTTTTCCAAGAAAGTTTTCCAATATGAATAAAATTTTTCAAGACTGTTCTCTTTCCCGACAACCTCAAGTGCGCTTTCTATTTCATTCATTATATCTCCCAAAACTATTATTTTTGGAGCGTTTTGAACCATTTCTAATATATTGACGCCCATAAAATCATTATACTTATCGAAACAAAATATGAACATATCTTCGATTCGATTTTTTATTAAGAATTGCTCTATATATTGAAAATAGGAAAAAACAACGCAAGGGCTCCCTCCACGCAACATAAAATACCCTATAACTTCTCCAGGTTTACGATTTTTTACTAAAGACATAATATGGCCTAAAGTAGCTGGCAGGGGAATACATTCTTTTCCAGAACAATATTTTAATCCCTCTACAGCATAATCTAATTTTATATCACCTGTATGTCCTACATTAAACCCGAATCTCGTGAAAAACTTCTCCATTAGTTTAGTATGGAAAGTTGAGAATGGGAAAAGAGATATTTTTACGCGAGGATCGTTAATATCCAATTTTTCACCAGATGAAGTTATAATCACAGTTTTACCATTCTCTTTTTCAGCTTTTGCCATATGGAATTCTGAAGTTGATGTTTTCTGTAGAGATTGGCGGTAATTTTTAATAATTTCTAAGAATGCTTCCAAACGTGTTTGTGTTCCTGCATCTGCCATATGCGCGTCCAATTCCATGAGTAAATATGGCTTAGATTTCATTTCAGTACGTGCATAATTTTGAACAAATGCATCAACTGTACAGCTATAACTATTGATATAAAGTAAAAACAGATTATCATGTTTTTTAACTAACTCAACAGCCTCTTGGACATAATTTGCAAAGAACCATGGAAACTCTGTTTCTGACTTTTTTTCTAAGAAATCGAATGGTATTACAGTGACTCCCATGCTGGTTAATTTTTTCGGGATTGATTGCGATGTTTCTTTAGGAAAAACATTATAACTTCTGCCTACCACAATAATTCCCGTTTCATTCGATCTAGTTATTTTTCTTAGTATTTCCTTACCCTTTCTAATAAACTTAGATTCAACATTATTCTGATGACGAACCGCTTTACTATAAGCTACTACACTCAAATTATTTGGGATATACAATTTATCCGTTGCCAATTTTATTAATTTTTGACATTCTTGATATCCATCTGAAAAATCGAGTTCTGGTTTTAAAAATTCTACATTTTCAAAGATTGGAGATACAATATATGGACTAGATTGAGATATTGGGCAAAAAGTTGAATCAAACCAACCTTCCCCTTTCTTTAATCGGTAAATATGGGGCAAAAAGATCAAAGAAATGTTCTGCTTAACCAAATTGGCAATTGTGCCATGCAAAATTTGAACGGGATAACAAAATGGGGCATTAGGTAGTAGTTCGGGATCAGGTTCGATATCGGATAATACTACTTCAAATCCAATTTCTTTGAAAAATGTAGAGAAGAGTGGGAATAAACTATGAGTTAATAATGCTCTTGGAATCCCAATTTTATTATTTCCCTTAATATTCTTTTTCTTTTTTGTTAATATATTGTCTGGGAACATTAAATCATTGCGAAACGATACATAATCTTTCTTTTCGGAAGTAGATTTTTTACCTTTCCAAAAATGTTCATATTTTGTGCATCTCCCTCCAAAGGGAAATTTTCGGTTTCCGACAGCATAATTTTCAATTTGGCAAAAATTATCGCATGCTTTGCAAGTAAAATGACCAAGATGTTGTAATGTTGGTTCAATTAGTGATTTTAACGAAGTAGAAGATGGCATTGAAGATATTTCTTTTTGTTTAAATTTCAATTTGGCGATTAATGCGATTCCAAAAGCACCCATCAATTCTGGAAAAGGAGGAATTATTATCTCTCTTCCTGTTACTTGAGCAAATGCATAACCTACAGCAAAATTTTTTGCAACTCCACCTTGGAAGAAAATTTTATCTCCAATTGGTCTAGATCCCTTAACTTTGTTTAAATAATTATTAACAATTGAATAGACGAGTCCACCAATAATATTTTGTTTAGAATATCCCTCTTGAAGGGCCGTACGGATATCTGAATTAATAAAAGCTGCGCAATCTGCTTTAAATCTCACTGCTCTTGGAGCATTTAATGCAATATCACTAATATCATATACTTGGATGTCTAAATCACATTTGGCGCTTTCTTCAAGGAAACTTCCTGTTCCAGCAGAACATGATGCATTCATCGCATAATCTACAGGGACTCCATTTTGCAAGAACATATATTTTGCATCTTGCCCCCCTATTTCAAAAATTGTATCTACATCTGGATCAAAATACGCAGCTCCAATAGAATGGGCAGAAATTTCATTATATACTGCAGGTGTTCCTAAATACGCAGCCACGACTTGTCTTCCTGAGCCAGTTACCCCAACTAAATTTATATTTACTTCACCCGCTTGTTTGATAATTTCACTTAAACATGATCTTGTAGCTTCAATCGGATTTCCATTAGTTCGTCCATAATGGGATGCAATTATTGCATCATTTTTGGGGTGCATTAAAACTGCTTTGGTTGTTGTTGAACCAACATCGATACCTAAGATATATGAAGATTGAGGTTCTAAATTTTCATTAACACATGGTTTCTCCATTATTTTAACCAAATGTTTAAATTCTTGTAATGAAGGGAGCATAGAGAATGTTTTGTTAGTAATTAATTTTGGAGTTTCATATTTTGGATGATCTTGAACCAATAATGATGTTCCAAATGCCTCAAATAAGTGACTAAAATCGTGAATATCTATCTGGGCTTCAGGTAAAGCTTTACGTAATTTCTGAAGTACAACCTTATTAAGTGATAGTCCACCAATTACAAGGAGTTTTTTTAGTTTAACTCTAGATTGATAAATAAGACCTATTCCTTTATTGATCATGTTGGATACTAAAGAGCTTAGGACATCTTCTATTGATGCTTCTCCTTTATTTAGTTTATGGGTTATATCGGATTTACAATGAACTGAACAGCGTGATGCTATCTGAATTTCTTTACCTTTCTCTGCAAGGGCAATTGCCTCATCCAGCGGAAGGTTTAACCTTTCTATTTGCTGCATGAAAAATTCACCGCTTCCCGCGGCACATTTATCTTGAGAAAGAATATTAATTATATGCCCTTTTAAATCCAAAACATATAAAATGAAAGATTCTCCCCCAAGCGATAGTATAACATCATATTTTTCTTCTAAAGATCCGACAGCTCTTTCAATAGCATTAATTTCAGTAATATCTCCAAATGTTCCAGAGACTCCATAAAAAGTTTTTTCTGTATTATTATTATTATTATTATGTTGATCAAGAATTTCCTTTAATAATTTCTGCGGGTTACCTAAATGTGGTTTTTTCACGCATGAAATAGAACCAAAATCATCTGAAATAACAACATTAACTGACACTGAACCAATATTTATCCCAATATATTTTCGATTTGTTGAAGAATTTAGCATTAATCCATCCAATATATGAATATGTACTATTTAAAGCAAATAGGAAGAATATATACAGAATCCATTATTGTTCTACACAGATAGAACTAACAAGATGCTCAATAGATTTAACAACATGCCAAAAAAAAATAAAAAAAAAAAGTAAAGAAATATTATGTAAAGTTGTATATCGCTTAGATAATTACTAAGGCTTCCCCTTCAGTTACGATTTCTTTATTTTGGTTATAGACATCGGTTTTAATTCGGAGGAATTTCAATTTTCCTTCTTTTTTTGTGAACTTTTCCAAGATCTCAGCAACAGCGGTTAGTGTATCTCCGATGAAAACAGGTTTTTTAAAATCTACTTTTTGGGAAACATGAACTGTCCCTGCACCCGGAAGTTTCATACCTAATACTCCTGCAATTAATGAAACACTCACAATTCCGTGCACGATTCTCTTCCCATATGGTGTAGTTTTTGCATATTCTGCATTTACATGCATTGGATTAAAATCTCCGGAGATTCCAGCAAAAAGAACTAGATCTGTTTCGGTTATGGTTTTTCCGTGAAATTCTTTATCTCCTACTTGGATTTTATCCCAATCTGCCAATTTGACGTGTTCCATATCAATCCCTCATATTACCAGTATTTACCGTCGAATTCTCTATATATTTCACGTTGAGTTAAAAATCGAAGAATTTCAACAGTGCCTCCGCCCATTGTCATTAATCTGGCATCGCGATAATAGCGTTCAATTTTATAATCTGTTTCATATCCCCGACCACCGAGAATTTGAAGAGCATTATCACAAACGCGAACTGCCATTTCAGATGCAAAAGTTTTAGCCATTGCTGCATATTTTGTTATTCTTTCTCCATTATCATAAGCGCGCGCTGCTTTTAATGTAAGAAGTCGCGCTGCCTCAAAATCTGTAGCCATATCAGATATTTTGAAGTTTACTCCTTCGAAGTCTTTAATAGGACGTTTAAATTGAATTCTTTCTTTTGAGTAAGCAATAGCACTTTCAATAGCAGGTCTAGCATATCCAAGACATTCACCCGCAATTGCAACACGTTCTGAGTCTAGTTCATCCATAAGGATGCCAAAACCATTGTTAATACCACCCAATATATTATCTTCAGGAATAAAAACATCTTTAAAATCCAATTCGGAAACACGTGCACCGGCCATTCCCATAAGATCTATATCTTTAACAGTGGTAAATCCTGGCATTTCTTTTTCAACAATGAATGCTGTCATGCCTTTTTTTGGATTAACAGTGATATCGGTAATTGCAAACACGCACAAGAAATCAGCTTGGCTACCGTTTGTTATAAAATATTTCTTCCCGTTAAGGATGTATCCATTACCATCTTTTGCTTTTTCAGCATGAGTTTCCATTCCAGCAACATCTGATCCAACATTTGGCTCTGTTATCCCAATAGCTCCTATTTTTTCACCACATAAAACCGGTTTTAAATATTTTTCTATCTGTTCTGGGGTTCCAAAACGGGCAACAGGTTTACCAAAGAGGGTAGCTGAAGCCATTCGAGTCATATCAAGACCTGCAATGACTGCTGAAATCTCCTCTGCAACGATAGTTTCATATACTAAACCTTTTCCACAATGTTTTCCAATTCCTACTTCTAGAGGATGGTGTACTGACATATAACCCGCTTGTGCTATTTTTTGTAATAGATCTCGCCGAAAAAGATTCTTCTGTTGGATTTCGTCTTCGTAAGGGGCGAGCTCAGTTTCACAAAATGCTCGAACTTCATCCCTAAAAGCCAACTCTTCTTCCGTATAAAAAATATGATTCATTTTATTTTATCATCTCAAATTTATTTGTCAAATTATCTGGTATTTATTTGGAAACTAATAAAAAAAAATAGAAATAAAAAAAAGGGTTTTACTCTACAAAAATTAAAAAGTAAATCCTTCCGGTAATTCAGATTCTTTAGTGCCTTCAGGAACCCATGATAGGTCAACAATTGTATAGGTTGGATTTTTCGTATTAAAAATAGGCACAACACGCATTTCCATTTCTGGTTCTCCAACTGACAGATATCCCATCAGAATTGTAGAAACACCCTCAAACTCAATATTTATGAATTTAATTGGTAATTTAAGGGAATTGAAGGCTCCAGAACGTGCTGTGATTATATACGAATGAATTTTTGCAGTTTTTCGCGCCTTTTCTGTGATATCTATGGGTGTAGCTTTTCTAAGGCAATCTGGGCAATAAATTCTAAATGGTTCATGAATGGTCCCTTTAAATGCACATTTATCATTATCACAGCGTGAAGCCATAAGTTTTCCCTTAGCGACTGATTCAAAGAAAATTGCTTCACCACCATAAGTATGAATATAAGTCATATCTCTTGGATTGGTTACACCTGCCAATTTTCCAGTATCTTCATTGAAAATTGGTTGGTTTGCTTCGGAGATATGAAATTTTCCACTTATTTTATATCTTCCATCTTTAATTACTACTCTTCCGATATCTTCTTCTGGTTTTGCCATTTTTAGTCCTCCTTGAGTAAATGGTTTGGATGCATTAGAATTGCAGCAGTTACATGCGATCCGACTCCAGCATGACTGATGGCCATTCCTCTTTTTGCTCCTTTAACCTGTAAGCTAGTCCAATCACTAGGTTTCTTTCTTCCAAATTCTTTCCATTTATTTTCATCTTCATGAATTTCATCCCATCTATTCCATATATGATATCCTATTTCTGCAATTTGCATTAAACCTGTAGCACCAACTGCATGCATTGTCCCAATTAATCCACCACTAAGATTGCTAGGTAATTTACCCGGTTTTCCAGTATGAGGATTAATATGATATGCATCACCGGATTCAATATAATCTCGACCTTCACCGTATGGTCGGATTCCTACATCTTCATAGGTTTGAATATCACTTATTGTAAAAGCATCATGGAGTTCGACAACATCAAGATCTTCTGTAGGATCTTTAATTCCGGTCATATTATAAGCGTAATATGATGCAATACGTGCCGCTAAAAAGCCAGTAAACCCTGGATATCGATCTGCACCTGGGAATCTTTTACCTAAATCATCATATTGTCCTACTTTTTCATTTGGAAGTAATGGAATTTCCATATTGCGTCGATCTGCAACACGTAATGTATGACTCCCTGCTCCAATCCAAATTCGTAATGGATTATCTGTTATTTCATAAGCGGTTTTCTCGTCACAAACGATACCGCATGCAGAGCCTACACTCATTAAGCAGCAATCCAATACACGTAATGGATCTGCTACAATCGGTGAATTAATAACATCGTCGACTGTAATTTTCATTGGAGCTTGTGCATGAGGATTCATTCTTGCATATCCGTGATTTTTTACAGATACTTCTGCCATCGTGCGTCTGAAAGATTCTTCGGATTTCCCAAAAATTTTCCAATATCGTTGAGCCATCACCGCATAATATCCGGTATAGATATGACCCATCGGAGTCTCCCAATCTTTATCTGCAGCTGCAGAAATTAAATGGTTTCCTTCATCTGTTGGAGCTTCATCCATTCTTTCCCATCCAAGAGCAAGCGTACAATCACTGTAACCAGAAGCTACTGCTTTAATTGCTTCCCACATTGCCGAGCCCCCGGTCGCGCCCCCTGTTTTAACACCGATATTTCCTAGCGGGTCGAGTCCAAGTCTATCGTGGATAACTGCTTCGCCTAATAGTTGATCTCCGAAATGATCTGCGAAATGACCATAATAACAAGTGTGGATATAGCTTTTTAGTTCTGCTGGCGTCATTTTAACGAAATCAGCGGCAGCTGTGAGTGCTTGAATTGCAAGTTCTTCAGTTCGCGTTTCGGGAAAAGATCTTCCAAATTTTGACATTCCGACGGTAGCTAAATACACAGGTTTGCTCATTTTTGGAATTTTTAATTGTTTATCGCTAAATTTTATCAATTTGTTCACATCTTTAATTTCAAATAACCTTTTATTTCTTTATCAAAATCGAGATTGGTTTTTCTGATGAATTTATCAAAAATTTGGGTAAAGAATCCCATTTCTCAAAAGAAAATATGGTATGTAGATTTCCATTTTTTTATTTTTAAGTTTTGACAATATTTTTCCATAAAAATTTTTTTACTATTAGATCTTGAAATTAACTATGGTAAGAATTTTAAATAAGTCGAATGTTGCCGAACTTTTGACAATGTCCGATGCTATAGAGTATGTAGAAGAAGCATATAAACAATTGTCATTAGGAAATGCAATTGTTCCGCAACGTATCGCAATAACGGATCCCGCTCCTGGCTTAACACTAATAATGCCGGGTATTATTGGTGGTAAGATGAATGCACTCG
>JAUWMK010000292.1 GCA_030613185.1 Promethearchaeum sp. | reverse complement strand
AATAAAGACGTTAAAAAAAATAGGTATTTGCATTTTAACAATTTTTAATTGAGATTTAAGTGTAAAAGAGAAAATATTAATAAATGATGTTAAAAATGACGTAATAAAAAATATACCTATTATTTGAATTTGTACAGGATCAGTAGAGAAATTTTGATTTTTTACTTGAAATAAAATAACTATGACCATTCCAATTGATGATACAAAGATTAATACTATCTTAACTAATAAAAATGTTGAAAAACAGACATTTAAATCTGCTTGTACCTTTTTTTCTGCCATTTTTTTCAAATGAGCTGTACTAAAATTTAGATCAGAAAAAAAATTAAAGAAAGCAAAAAGAGAGGTTGCTATAGCTAAGTATGAAAAGGATTCAGGTGCAAATTTTCTTGCTGCAAAGAAGAAAATTACTACATTAATAAATTGACTAAAATATCTTGAAATTAAAATCAATATAGAATCTCTTGCTGTCATTCAAATTATTAAAAAAGATGAAGAAATTTGAACTTTTTTAATTTCTTTCGTGGAATTACATTTATAATAGAAAAAAAACTTCAAGTAATCTCATTTAATTCTCTTTAACCAACCGTTAATTCCCTCGGTAATCAATAATTTATTCTCTTTTTCAAAATCAATAATAAAATCGTCATTTTCAGATAAGAATTCGTGAAGTGCAGTATATGGGTTATTTCCAAGATCCCAAGGCCTATTTGAGTAATGATCTCGTGGAAAAAATTCAATAAATGTATCTGATACTACAAGGTATGAGCCAACACTTACTAACGGCGCATAACTTCTTAGTTCATCTAAAACATGATCATGAGTATGATGAGAATCTAAAAATACCATTATTTTCTTTTTATTTTTTGCAATTTCTTTTATCTCATTAAGAATTTTATCTGATGTAGAGGATCCTTCAAGTAATTTAACACGTTTGAATAAAGGGTGTTTTTCAATTTCTTTTCTATTATGTTCTCGGATATCAATATCAACTCCGACAACAATACCTTCTTCTCCTAAAAGTTCTAACATTGAAGCAGATAGAATTATACTACCTCCGTGTGCAATACCTGTTTCAATAATTAGATCAGGTCTTACTTCCCAAATTATTTCTTGTTGTAAAACTATATCACTCGGGTATTTAATAATAGGACGGCCTAACCATGAATAATTGTAGGTATATTTGTATTTTTCTGCATGTATCATCCAATCTAATGATTTTTGTTTCAATACTTTATCCTTAGACATTAAATCCATATCTTCCATTCTTTCTTTTTTAAATTCTTCAATAGGATCCATTTAAAATATTCTCCAATATAATATTTTATTACATTTTTAAAACAATTTATTTTTTCTGGATTTATCATAAAGTTTTGATTGATCAATACAATTATGAAAATCTTAAAGATTCATTCTTGTAATTCCATTAAAACAAAAAATAGTTGTAATTGAGTAAATTTTAATTTTTAACGTTTTTATTTTTTTCCATTTTCCATCAAGAGTTGGCACAAAAATATATAACATTATCAATATCTTCTTTTTGTCGTAAATTTACTCAACGCATTTTACAATTTAGAATCTACCCCTTATTTAAATAAAATGATAATTTTATCAGAGATTTAAGTGTTTTTTCATTCATAATATATATATTTTACAAAGATTATCTAAAATTTTAACCAAAAAGCTTAAATCTTTCGTTTACAATTATATCAATTATAGAAATGAGAGAATGTAGATTATGATCGTGATTGAATATAAAAGAAAACCCAGTATTATGCAAATGGAACTTGAAGATTATGTATATTCCAAAAGAATCAAGAGATATCGCATGTGGATTTCGAGCGACTATAATAAGGTAAGAAAGAAATATGATAAGATAATCTCAGTGAGAAAATATACAAAAAGATTACTTACAACAATAAAGAATTCAAAGACTAAACAAACCAAACTTGATAACTTTGTTACATCACTCAATGGTTTAAAATTGTCAAAACTACGATATTTAACTCGGTTTAGAGCCATGGATAAAACAACTTATGATGATTTTGCTTATAAAAAAATTTCCAAACTTGAGTGGGATACACTTCAGACTCTTCCTAAATTCTTTGGATTCTTCAATAATATCAGTGAATTCAATGATTTTTCATATTTTGATGAAGTTCAAGAGAGATTAGAAGCAGATGGTATTTCATTTAAAAACATGTTTATACATGATGTTATAATGTTCGAATTAATTCGACGCCAAATTGGGTTTCGGGATTATACAGGGCTTGAAAAAATAAGAGGGTTCTTAGCAATTAACCCATTTGAAAGTGTTCTTACTGATCCCGACTTTTTTCCATCTGCTGCGGATGTTAGTTATGTTATGACTCGCATTCCTGCTTCTGATCTAATGAATTTTTTCCACGATTTAGTTAAGGAAGCGATAGAACTGAAGATAATTTATCCCAAAATCGTATTGGGCGATGGGCAATTCTTCCGCTCTAATTGCAGTAATAATTATAAGGATGATGCGGCTAAAAAGGCTAAAAAGTATAATGATCCTGAAGCAGGATATTGTAGACATAACGGTGTAATGAAAGGTGTTGGCTATGATCCTTGGTGTTTTTATGCCTTTATGGGGTTTGATCGTATATTACCGGTTCATTTTAAGATGTATGCAGGTAATAGAAATGATAATCCCGCATTTAGGGAAACCTTTAATGAGTTAATGCAGTTAGATCTTGGGAAATGGTCCCTCGTAATTGTGGATTCTGGCGCATATTCAAAGAAGTCACTCGATTTTTGTGTTGAAAATAAAACAATACCCTTAATTCGAGCCCGAAAGAATTTAAAAACACATAATACTAAGGAATTGAAGAAGGGTTTTTGGTTCAATAAAGATTATTTTCCTCCCGGTTGGTCTGATGATGATGTATTAAGTGTTTATGCTATAAGACCTGGAGTTGAGAAAGCCTTATCACCCAATAATACACATTATAATGCGTCTCGAATGAATACGCGTGGGATGGAGAATGCAATCAAACATCGAGTTCTTTATTATATTTTAGACTTGCTTAGGGCGATTACGGCATATAAAGTAGGTCGTCCAGATTTAATATGCAAGTCACGAGCATTTACACTTACACGTGAAGCAGTTTTATTTGGATTATGGCCTAAACTTGCTCGAGAATCGGGATATCAATTGCTTGACGACTGGGATTCATGTGGCCGACATAATAAAAAGAGGGATAAACGTAGAGAATTGGGATAGTTAAATCCTGTAATGGCCAAAAAATTAAAATTTAAGAAAATTAAAATTTACTCAATTAATGTTATATCGTGTATTAAATCTACTAACATCTGAGTGTTTAAGCTAATATACTAGTTTCCATCTTTATTTTTAAAAAAAATGGAGTATTTACCAAACCTTCCAAAGTGGTTGTTCTTCCCATATTCTATTTAAGTCTTCATAATCCCTGTATGTGTCCATACAGTGCCAAAATCCGTTAAAATTATATACTTTAATCTGACCTTCTTTTGCAAGTTGTGGTAAAACTGATTCAACCAACATTAAATTTTCATTGGTTAAATAATCAAATATTTGATTTTTAATTACCATGAAGCCTCCATTAACTGATTCTTTCAATATAGGCTTTTCTTCAAATTTTGTTATAATATTATTTTCATCTTTTAACATGAGGCCATATTTTGATCTTGGATGTAAACCAGTGATTGATACAATTTTGTCATATTTCAAGTGGTAATCGATAAGATTTTTTATATTTACATTTGCGACTCCATCACCATATGTTAGGCAAAAATTATCTTCTCCTTCAAGATATTTCTTTACTTTGTATAATCTTAAAGCTGTTTTACTCTCTAATCCGGTATCGACAAAAGTGATATTCCAATCGTCGATTTCATTATCATTTTCAATTTTGATTTGATTTGATTTCAAATTTAAAGTTACATCAGAATTTCTCCATTGATACTCCATAAAGTATCGAATAATTAAATCTCCCTTATAACCTAAAGGTAAAATAAAATCCTTAACACCATAACTCGAATAAATTTTCATAATATGCCACAATATTGGATAACCGCCGACTTCCACTAAAGGCTTAGGGATAAATTTAGTTTCTTCTCTTAAACGGGTTCCTTTTCCACCACAAAATATGACGCATTTCATGTTTATAACTCCTAATTAATCTTTTCATAAAAAATAAAAATTCCGGGTATTATAAAATTTCTACATGTGGTATGGGAATAATAAATTTCCCTCCCCATTCACGGATGTAATTCTGTTGTTTCATTATTTCTTCTTTAAAATTCCATGCCAATATTAGAAGATAATCTATTTTTTTTCCAGTAATTAACTTTGGATCAACCACAGGGATGTGGGTTCCTGGTGTTATTTGTTCTTGTTTTAGTTTATTCAAATCACCAATAAATTCCAATGTTGTTGAATTAATTCCACAATAATTTAATAATGTATTTCCTTTAGCAGATGCTCCATATCCTGCGATTTTTTTTCCCTTTTCCTTTATAGATGAAAGAGATTTCAAAAGGTCTTCTTTCAAGTTTTCAACTTTATGGGCAAAGTTTTTGTAGTAATCAATTTTATTCACATTCATACGTTCTTCTCGGTCAAGAAAATCATTAACACTTGCATGGATTTCAATATTTGAATTCTTTCTTGCTCCGTATAAACGAATTGTTCCCCCATGAATAGAAACATGCTTCACTCTTATTAAATTGAAATTGTTGTTTTCAAAGAGGATTTTAATGGGTCTAACTGCAAAATAGGATAAATGCTCATGATAAATTGTATCGAACTCTATATTTTCAATTAAATCAACCATATATGGCACTTCAACAATAAATATTCCGTTTGGTTTTAGAAGAATCTCTATAGATCGGAAAAGTTCATCTAAATTATTTATATGTGCAACTACATTGGTAGCTGTAATTAACTTTGCTTGTCCATAATTATTTCTGACTTTCAATGCAATTTTTTCATTGATAAAGTCTATTTCTGTTGGAATTCCTGAATTTCTTGCAATTTCTGCAATATTTTCTGCAGGATCGATCCCTAATACCTTTAGGCCTTGATTCTTAAATTCCTTTAATAAAGTACCATCATTACTTGCAATATCAACTACTAAATCATTTGGTTGAACATCATATAATGAAATCGTTTCGCTAGCCAAATTATTAAAGTGTTTTTTCAATGTGGGAGAAGTCCCCGAAACATAGATATAGTTTTTGAACATAATTTCTGGAGGGACCACTTCATCAATCATCAATAATCCGCATTTTTCACACCAAACCACATTCAAAGGATAGAAATTTTCATCTTTCTCATATCTTTTTTTTTTTAAAAATGCATTTGCTAAAGGTGTTTCACCTAAATCTAATATTTGGTGAAATTTTTCATTCTTACATACTCTACATTTTGTAATTTTCATAAAATAATTCAACTCAACATAATTTCATTATTATCTCATTTTTATTTCCCAATTGTAGGGGATAAAATCAGATAGTGGATCCGCTCGTTTCATTTCTGTTGGATCATGGGGGATACTTGCACAATTTGCGATAATTGCTGTTTTTGGACCAACACACATAACACCATTCCATATTCCAGTCGGAATTTTAACTAAACAATAATTAGATTCTCCAATATATAATTCTTGAATTTCTCCTTTCGTTGGAGAATCTTCTCGACCATCAAATAGTACAAGTTTAATCATTCCTATAGGAACTGCATAATTTAGTACCATTTTTTTATGCCAATGCCAACCTTTGATTATTCCAGGATTTATAAATGAAAAATAAATTTCTCCAAATTTCTCAAAATGAGGATCTGTACTTTTTAACATATGCATAATTTTTCCGCGATCATCGCAAATTTGTTTAAGTGGATAGATTACTATGTCATCAATCATATTATTCAACTCTGATAAGTTTAGAATATCTTTCAATTTATATAAGTTTTTTATGGAACAACTTCCCAGCAATTAGAAACATCCATTTTATTAATTTTCTAAATGTTGAAAATTCATAAAGAAATATTTTCTTTTAAAATAATTATTATGTGACGACAAGATAATCGTAGTT
>JAUWMK010000440.1 GCA_030613185.1 Promethearchaeum sp. | reverse complement strand
ATTTATCCGCAACGAGCCAAAGTGTTAATGAACAGAACGTTACTATGGTGGAATTGGATCTGGTGTCGAGTCATTCAGGTGGAAATAGATAATAGTTATTTAGTAAATAAAGGTCATATGTAAGATCTTTACAAATTAAAGGTGATATGAAATTATAAAGTGAATATTTTCAGAATCATTTTACTTTCCCAATCCTTTTCTCATAAATTACTTTTTTTACTTTCACTTTTCGACATTCATCTTTAAATAAGTTGACTGAAAGTAAACTTCTAGTTTAGTTAAGTATAAATATGTCGAAGTTTCTTATGTAAAATTAAGGGAATAAAAATTCTGATGTCATTACAACCGGGGACTACTTTTTCCAAAAATAAGACAAAAAATAAAAAAAAAATTGACAAAAAACTTGCCCAACTTCCACTACTTTCGATAATTAAGAAACTCAAGATGAGCTCGATATTAAATAGTTCAAAAAAATGATGGTGATTATGGAATTGATTGAAAAAAAACCTATCAAAATCAAAAACGGGATCATTACATTTTTCATTTATCAGCGGGAAAACGGCAAACTGGTGGTATGGCAGGGAAACGACTTGGACAATCGCAAAAACCATCTATTTGAATCATACCACAAGAATTTGATTAATATTTTTATTTCCAGATTTATCAAAAGCATACCCGTAAAATGATGAAAATGAAAAAAAAATCAGAAAAACAATCTGTTAGAGTAGAATGTTATCTCGAATCCAAAAAAATCAGACAGAATTCTGAAAAAAAAAATCCTTATGTCGCATTGTTTTATTGTGAACCCGAAACAGGTAAATATAATCGTTTTTTTGTGAACAATAAATCGCTTATTTGGGACAAAAAACATAAAAAATACAAAATTTTATTCTGTTTTTCTTCAACAATAGGGTTTATTGTTGAATTCCGTGATAGTCCCGGATCTAATTCCGAAAAGAGATATTTCAAAATAGTAAAACATAAAAAAAACCACTTGAGAGAAATATCAAATAAAAATGCCTTAATACAATCAAGAAAAATATCCAAAAAATTATCCAAAAAAAACCGCCATTTTAGACCAATCCCTCCTGATGTCCGCCTCGAAGTGTGGCATAGAGATCAAGGTCAATGTACTTATTGCGGGGATAAAACTGAATTGGAATTCGATCATATAATTCCTTTTTCATGGGGGGGCTCGAATTCTCCCGAAAATATTCAATTATTATGTAAAAGTTGCAATCGTAAAAAATCCAGCAATTTAGTAATGCCGATAAGGAATAAATTTGCCTTGACCAGAAAAACCATTGATGGCAAAAAAATTGCTTATTAAATATTCCTATTGATAGGCTCTTGTATGTTAAGAACGTCGAAATTTGATAATTATCACTCTTGGAAAACCGAACTTAACAAACTCATTTATTCGCGCTTCTTCAACCTCAATTCCGAGCTTTTTGATTATAACAACGAAGGTTACTACCTTTTGGTTCCCAAATCCCCGATATTTAACGAAACACTCTATTTTAATTTGCACCCCCTGAAACGACCTCGGTTAAAATCGCATAAAATAAATTATAGTAAAATGTATTGGTTCATCGACGATTTAAATATCCCTAAAGAGTGGCTTTCATTCGGAGGTCTTAAAATCGGTATGTTCTCGCCCGAAAATTCATTCAGATTATCTCTAACCCTTATTTCTGTCTTAAGAATATATTTCAAAAAGGGATATAAGCTCTATAATCGTGAAAATCAAACTCATGTATCTTTATGGAAAAATTTTACTTCAGATTCCAAAAATAATTGGGAAAAGATACCTGGTTTAATTAAAAAATTAAAAAAAAAGTTTTATCCATCACACCCCATATTCTATCGTAAATATAAATTTGCAGGATATTTGGGGTATTTGGATTTAATAATGCCTTGTATTTTAATTTCGGATGCTTTTGAAAGAATTGAGATTGTGAGAAGATAGGTTTTCTAGTTATATCTGGAAATGGAATGGTTTGTCAAAATGACTAAATTGATTTTACCATCTTGACTAAGTTTATTAAAACTTCAAAAAGAAGTTTAACGGTTTTTTAAAATAATAGAGTGGAGAATCTATGATCTTATTGAGTAATCAATGAGTTGTAATCTAAAAAAATATGCAGAAAAAAAGAAGGAGGCTATATTTTGAATGTTGATTTATAACCTTAAAACCTTATTAAAAAAAATTATAGTTATCTTATATAACCCCTACCAAACGGATTTTGTAATATTAAAACTCTCCATATCCAAAAGAAATCTCCTTCAGTATATGTTGAAATTGAAGCTTGCCACCCGCTTGGAAGAGATCCCGCTGATGCATCAACAGCATGGTCTCCCATAATATCCATCTGTAAATTACATTCTGGCCTAAAAGTTAATCCGTCATATTGTATTGTGGGTTCTCCATATATTTGAACCAAATATGGCGCTAAACTCGGCTCTTTCGCAACATAATAATATCCACTTACTGAAGGTGTTTCACCCGACACTCTATGAACATAACTTACCGTGTAAGAGCCAATATTGAATATTTCTAAATATTTTCCATTTGAATTTTCTCTGCAAGTTACCCAAATTTGGAATTTAATCCAGAATCTCTCTTTATA
>JAUWMK010000059.1 GCA_030613185.1 Promethearchaeum sp. | reverse complement strand
TTCTTGTTGTGTTTCTTGTATTCCCTTTGCAGGACGGGGGCGAGGGCGAATGAGTACTAAGTTTTGGCGATGAAAAATACGCGTGCCCGTGCGACCTGACACTTGCTTGCCTAACTTTTCTTGGATGTAGTGTCGTGTGTTTTTCGCGTTCCAATTCGAGAATTTATAGCCCAATTCCCGAGGATGGGTAAGGATATCTTGCTTTAAAGCAAGTTGCTCTATTTGAGTTAGGATAGGGGGTCTACCTGATCTTTTTTTTTTAGTAGACCATTCATCCCACCATCGTTAAAGCTCTTAACCCAACGACGGACAGTCTCCGAATTTACTTTGCATATCTTAGCAACCCGCTCTGAATTTTTGTGATCAAGCATAATGATGATGGCATGAAGACGTTTTACATTATCCCAGTCCTTTTCCCGTCTAAAGAGCTTGACTAAGTTTTTATAATCAGGATTCGAACGAGAAACGAGCACACTGGGAGTTTTGCTCATAATTAAATCGAAGAAAGAGGGAGATTTATAGCTGATGATTTTTTTTGTCGGATCTTGGTTTTAAAATAATCCACAAGACTTATGACTTTGTATTTATACGACATTTAATTCTTTAACATTATATATCATTTAGAGTGTTTCTTCCATATTTTTATAACACTCGGGGCATAAACCATGGGAAAGTTTTACTTTACTACTTTTCGACATGAATTCTTCAAACGAGATCCAAGTGCCCTCGAATTTGATTTTTTTACAATATGCACATACATGCAAGAATCCCGAAACGTATTTTAACTTCTTTAGAATTCTATAAATATATATAATAGTAATAATTCCCAGGATAATAACGACAATTGATTCAATTATACTTTCTTCTATATTTATAGGGGTAGCAGGTGCGTTAAGAAGAATATGAGGAATGTCAAAAATTTCATCCATCCATATAAGAATAATTATACATCCAAAACCCAGTATTTCAGAAATAAAAATTTTTTTAGAAATTTTATTTTGATTAATCGTTTTCATATGAAAAAATATTTCAAATTGATATTTAAGGTTATTTCAATTGAAAATATATCGTAAATTTTGTAGATAAAAAATATAAAAACTGCCAATAATAGCTCATCTTCGAACTAGAGCATCCAATTTTTAACATTTAGATGCTTTTTTTGAACATGTAGCAGGTTTTTATTGCGACCTTATATTATAAAGCTTCCATCAACTTAGAGGTAGAAATTCTCTCAGCATTTCTTGTCATTCTTTATTATTAATTTTTGCTTTAATTCTCATCGCAATGACCTTTGATTTAGTTTTATTTGGAATTTCTGGATGAATAGGAAGATTCACTTTAATTAACAAGCATGAATGGATAAAAGAATCAAGCATTTTAAAAGAAAACGTAAAACTTGATCCCTATCTATTTTATGAATAATTTTTATTGAAAATTGAAGTAAATAGAACTTTATATTCCAATATACTATGTGATAGTTTTTTTTCGCTATCTTCGGATATCTCACTTTCTGCAGCGATAGATGCAAAAACCGCTGTACCTAAATTATTTTTAATTGGAGAATTCATGATAAATACATGCTTTCGAGAAAAGAAAAAATAAGGGAATATGTCAAAAATAATATAATCAAATTGGAAATTATTGGATTTTGCTTGTTCGTTAGCGGATTAATCTTTTTTATTATTTTAATTTTTTTAAATTCGGATGAACAGGGATTTCTGCGAAATGATGCCCCGATAGAATTAATACTTTTAGGTTTGATTCCAGTTGTCATCGGATTTTTGATAATTAACATCCCAATTGCAATAATAGGTAAGATAACCGAGCAAATGTCTAATAATACAATAAAACTGAGTCAAATGGAGCAAGAACAAGCCAAACAAGACGTAACTAACCCATTACAAGCAAGATCCGGAGTGGATTATTATTTTTTTCATAGAATAATTAATTCTCATAAAAAAAGATTAGCGAAAAGACATCTCTCTTTAGCAGATGAAAAGGAATTTTGGGAACAAGTAAATACATTTATACCTATTAAAAATTCCATGATGAATGCGGATGGGAATGCAAACATGAACATATTAAATTTCCATAAAATCAGAAGAATCATCAAATTTTTCTATGAACATGATGCTACCACCCCAGAAACTGCGATTTCATTAAAGGAATTTTTTAAAGATTATACTCTTACAAATTCACAAACGCGGATGTATATTACCAATGAAATTATTAATTACAACCAAGATTGCACGATATACCTTGATATTCCCAGAATAAAATACTATTTCAAATTATTTTCAGGGAGTTTTTTGCTGTCATGGGCGATTATCTCGGTAGTTAGCTTTTCTTTACCAGAAATTAATTGGATTCTATTTGTAGTAGCGACAATCATCCTCATTCCCACAATCCTGTATTATTCTAAATTGATAATTTATTTACTGCACTACAAACGGAAATATCAAAAATAACACTAAGCAAACTAAAAAAGCAGTAAATACAACCTATATTAAGGTTAGGGAAATTAAATGGAATTGGTAATAATTTCTGCAACAATGCAATTTGCAATAGTAGCGGGTGCAATTCTAGCATAGAGTAAGAAAAATTGGAATTAAAAATCTCCTTATATCATCAAGTATTTTAGGAATTATGGTTGTAGGTTTAACATATACCTTTGGATCTCTTCGAAAAACGGATTATTTGTAATTTTTTCCTTCATTAATTAAAAAATTGAAAATCTTCTTTGTTGCAATTATTTATAAGAAAAAGGGAAAAAAATGGATAAAAATGGATAAATCTTAATATTTTTTTACTTATCCAGAAGATTGGGCAAATTTTCGGTACATTATAACTGCTAATAAGAATAGAGCTAAACCTTCCAAGGATAACCAAAGAAATTTCAAGAGTATGGATGGATGCCAAAATGCTAATCCATTTATCATTAAATCTTGAAATATTAATACCACAATTCGCGTAGGAATCCATCCAACATAGGGAATTAGCCCAGGAGCAACTAATTCGAGAGGGAAAAAGGCTCCACTAAACATCATCATGGGAATCAATAATAACCAAATTCCCCCTCCTGCTGCTTCAGGTGTTTTTAATATAGTACTAGATACAAAAGCCAACGCATTTTGGAAAAGCGCTAAGAGTATTACAGTTATCAAAATTCCAAATAACATTGATGCAATATCGTGAAAAATCGGTCTAAATCCAAAAAGGCTTAACGTCCCAACTCCAATAACAAATTGAAGCATAATTATTATGGTATTGGAAATCATATGTCCCATTATGATATCTCCAGGAGTAATTTGTGATGATTCCAATCGTTTCAATAATCCATCTTTTCGTTCCGATGTTAAAAGTATGACAGCACCAGTGATACTCGATAATATTCCATACATTAGATATCCGGGAGTCCCCAAAGTCAATTGTGATATCTGTTCACCGGAAATTGTTTGTTCTACATGTTCAATTTTCACTGCATTGGGATCATAATTTACGATTCCATTGATAACTCCCATTATAGTTGAAGAGATGATTGTACGTGAAATTTCACTTGTACTATCTTGATAAATGATCTCGATGGTTTTTTCTAACGTTGTCGTAGTGCGATTAATATATAATTCAAACCCTTGGGGAAATATGATATATGCATCGATTTCTTTATTTTTTAATTGCTCTAAGGCACTAGAATTGGATTCGATTTCTTTCATTATGAAATTTTCCATCTCATCGATGGTGTTGCAAATATAAGATGTGCTCAAATATGGATTTTCGGCAGAAGTTGTATCCAAATCGACGTATCCAACTGAATAAGTATAGCTTTCATTATTATTATTCTCCATTCCACCAAAAACGATTCCCATGATCGAATAAAATAAAATTGGTATTAGAATTGTAAATAAAAGCCCTTTTCTATCTCGGGAAAAGGTTTTTAAATTTTTAACTGCTACATCCCACAATTTTACCATTTTCATTCCCTCCTAATCCCGCAATCTCCTTCCTGTGAGATTGATAAATACATTTTCCAATGAATTTGCTTTCACATTCATATCGGAGATGTGAAGGTTCATTTCCTGAATATCTTTTAAAAGATCTGGAATTGTTAATAATCCATTATGGATTGCAATCCGAAAGAGATTATCCTCATCAATATAGCTGACATTCTTAAAATGGGATTGTTGAGAATTTTCTTGGAATTTTTTTTGCACGGTTGTATCGGCTTCATGAAATTTAAATTCGATGACATCTCCTCCAGAATATTCCCGTTTCAAATCAAAGGGTGAATCCAAGGCGATAATCTTCCCATGATCAATAATTGCTACACGATCTGAGAGATAATCGGCTTCATCCATATAATGGGTAGTTAAAAAGACCGTTTTTCCTTTTTTTTTTAGATTTAAAAGGAATTCCCATATTAAACGTCGCGTTTGGGGATCCAATCCTGCAGTGGGCTCATCTAAAAAGATTAAATCTGGATCATTAACTAATGCTATCAGCAGATTTAATCGTCTTTTCATCCCTCCACTAAGTTTTTTTGCAAGAGAGTTTCGTTTTTCATCTAATCCTACATGGGAGATTAAGAAATCGGCATATTTTTTTAATTCTTTCAAAGGACGTTTATACATCTTTCCAAAAAAGATCAGATTTTCATAAACCGTTAAGTTATTATAAAATACTAAATCTTGGGGGCAGATCCCAATGTGTTTTCTAACTTTGTTTGTTTCTGATATTACATCGTATCCAAACACTTTCACCGTTCCAGCGGTAGGTTTTAACGTTGTAGATGCAATGCTTATTGTGGTGCTTTTCCCCGCACCATTCGGCCCTAAAAAGGAGAATATTTCTCCTTCCTTCACTGAAAATGATATATCTTCAACAGCATGCACATTACCATCTGGATATATTTTTTTTAAGTGATTAATTTCTAACGCAATTGTTCCATTGTTTTGTAAAACCATTTTTATTTTCCTCTTTTTAGCTACCAGAGTTGTAAACTCATAGATTTATATTAAATTCTTATCAAATTTTTCCTTTATATTAATTCTATATTGATAAATTTAATTTTAAATATCAAAGTGAAACTGGAATATATATAAATAATAATGGTGATGCAGTTAATTTTATCGATAAAGATGGATGAACCTACATCAAATGTCTTCACATTAAAGAAATTTTTTTATAATCAGTTTTTCCTAAAGAAATGATTAAATCAACAGTTACATCTGATTTTTGAAGTTGGTTTATAATATTCCTTTTCACAAGATTTTTAGAAATCTTTGTTTTCGACTATACTTGCCCATTTTTTTAAAGAAATGTAGGATTTGAAAAACAATAATAGATTAGAAAATGTGATTAACCTATGATTTTACCAGAAGAAGATGAAGTTTACATTACTTCAAATAAAACTCTATTTCGATTTAACCAGGAGTATTGGATTTATAATTGGAAAGGCCTGGTTTGGCATATTATCGATAATAAAAATGCTGAAAAAATTTTAATGGGGCATAATTTTGAATATTTTCATCGTTTTGAAGAAGAACCTTCTTTATTGATGCTTAAATCATTTTCAGACCAATCATCAATATTAACCAATAGATTAATTAATTTAGTGAAAATCATTCTTTTCATTCTTATTACCGCATTTTAGTATTTATCCAATTTTTTTCTTATGTCTTTGACTTCTTCAGAGTAATCAGAAAAAAGATTAGGTAGAAGTATGGACTTAATTCGCTCATGACTTTGAAACAAACAATCAGAATTTGGATTAAATGGAATATAGAAGTCTTCCTTTTGAGATTCACCAGTCCACATATTCCATTTTGTTGCATTACCAACTGTTTCGAATAAATACCATTTTTTATTATAGTACACTTCTGCAAGCCCATAAAGAAAGATAAAAAAAAACATATGAATCATCTTGATGATAATTTCTCTAAAAAACCATTTTAGATAATTATAAATGACTTATTCAAATATGATTTAAGAAGAATCACCGTTTGTTTTATTATCCAATTTCTTAATATCTTTTTTGCTTTTGGCGATATCACTCTGTTGATCTGTCTGAATTAAATCTGTTTTTATCTCGTTGACAGTTTTTAAGAGCCGAATATTAATTTTAATTCCTTTTTTTCTTAGGATAGCAACCACAACGATTATAATTGCAGCTAAAAGAATTAAAAGTATTGGTTCTAAAAGCCAAACCGATAATCTAATCCGAATTTGGATGGATTCAACTACATTTTCAGCCGAGACACTTATTACGATTTCATTTATTCCAAGATGTCCCCTAATTTTAAATGATACATATTCATATTCATTAGGGTTAATGCTTCTAATATTTTGCTCTTTTTCTGGTTTTACTTCACCATTTCCGAGCGAACAATTAATTTTGATATTATTAGCGGGTGTTATTCCTCTAGCAGAAACATTACATTTGATACTTTCTGAAAAAAGACCTGTCGCAATTTTAGTATTTGGAAAATCAAGAATTGGTAGGAATTTTGGTTCAATATCTAATAGAACATCTGTAACACCGATAGAATGATAAGTTTCAGCCCAATAATCTTCATTATACGAGGATTTGAATGAAAACATACCTGTCGTGCCAATATCCGTAGATTTTATATCCGTATTTATTATATCTGAATGGATTAACGTGCTATTTGGCTCAATTTCTGTGAAATTTTTCAATCCTCCCGGATTTCCATACATCATACAAATAAAGTATTCACTAGTTGTAACATAATCTAATGTTTCATTACCTTCATATGTGATTTCTGCATCGTAATGGAAAAAGTCTCCCGGTACGACGTATTTATCCCCAGATAATTCGATATTTAATCTTCCTGGCCAAATGTAGAAGAAATGAGTTACGTTAATTGCTTGGTCTAATTGATCTGAGTTAAACATAATATCTGCTTTATAAAAACCGGGTTGAGTCGCTTTAACCCACCATGTATGAAGATATGATTGTTGTCCGCTCAGTTCGTTATTTATATATGTCTGGTTATCTTCTTCATCTAACAAATGAATCGATGAATTATAAAAACGAATAGCGAGAGTACAGTTGAATGCATCTTCATAAGCACGATAATTTGTGAAATTAAAGCTTAAAGGAATTACTTCATTAACAATAGGATCTTTTTCGGGATTATAAGAGCTAATTACTAAACCAGGTCCGGGATGAACAGGAGTATAATGGAATATTTTTGCACGATCTTTTTCTATATATATTGAATTATGGATTATTCCATTTTCTGGAACATTTATCGTTTGAATCCAATCCCAATTTGTGTTAAATCCATCATATAGAAAATAAGTATCATTTTTTGCTCCGTGGGCAGTCAAATTAACATAATAATCTATTCTTTCATGAGTTGAAGCATATTCATTTAAAATACCCACTGAAAAGATTTGAGAGTCAACATATTCTACATCTGAGTATGAATCAATGAATTTGTAATCCGGATCATGTGATGTTGTAATTATTGCTTTCTCCCATCCTTCTCTTCCAATACCTTCCGGGTGATCAATAACATTATCAAAAAAAGCGCATATAGGTTTTGTATAAGTATAATCAAAAGGAGTTGTATGGATTCCGGCACAAAACCAGTATCCGCTTTCAGGATTAGAACTATTCTTATAAGTTATATATGGAAATTGACCATAATCAGTTTCTTCAGGAGCATTACATTCAATACTCGTGAAATCCCCATCATTCGTAAAATTTAGAGTTGATCTTCCCCCGGTATAATACCAATCCCAGGCTAGATCTAATTGGTTTGTACCATTAAATGAAAGCGTAAAGGGGGAATAGTATTCTTCGTATGCAATGTTATAACCGCCACCCGCTTGCTCAAATTCAAATAAATTACTTCTTTGTTCCCCATATTCATTAAACCATCCTAAGGAACGACCTACCAATATAATGGACCCCCCAGTTCTAACAAATTGATTTAATTTTTCAACTATCCCATCCCATATATTCATTTGATCTCTTATTACAATTACACGATATTTAGACAAATCAAAATTGGTATTATTTAATATTAATTGAGTCGTGACATCATATTCAACTAATCCAGCAGCTTCTGGTTTAGGTAATCCTCGTTCATCAGATAGTTCAAGAATTGTAGGTGATGCATTCCATGTAGGCATACTACGGGCAGTGTGATATAATTTTTTCAATCGTTCCCATGTTTTAATCGAAAGTTCATCCCAATTTAACCAATTATAATGAAATTGAATTAATTCATCTGCACCTGCAAAATATCCTGCCCAAAAATTTGATTCTAAATCATCACCCACTAAATCTTTACCTCCTTCCCAATAAGGATTTCCCCATGATAAACCGATTAATTTATCATTTGGAAAATTAACATCATAGTACCTAAGTTGGGAATATATGTCTCTAAATCTTGTATCATAGCACCCACTAATTCTCCAATCAGATTTAATTAATAAAGGTTCTAATCCAGTCCATGCCATTGTATTCCAACCAACCTCCCAATTTGAATTTTTATTTTTAAACCAATCATAGCATAAATTCATCGCAGTAGCTGTTCGATTTTCAATCCAATTTTGAAAACAAAATGATTCACTTCGATTCATTACATCCAAACCTTTCATCCAAAATCCTGTTTCATCATGATATGTTTGATTATACTTTATTACATCCGAAGGCCATTGATCTGATGGAGAAAAAAATGAACACCAATTAAAACTTGAAGCTGGAACTTCATCACCTAGTGTAATTCGACTCAAAAAATCAATCCAAGTTACATCTCCTAAATCCGAATTCATTTGAGCAAATCTAGTAGATCTAAAGGATTCATTATAATAAAACTCCAAAGGGGAATTAGATGCCATAGGGAAAAACGTACCACTAAGTTTTATTCCATTTCCTTTCAACCATTTATACTGATATCTTGAGTCAATCCAGCCAGGGGCCATTGCACCCCAATTATCGCAAATATATTGAAAATCTTGCCATTGAAGGTATAAATTAGTACTGAACCCCCCTAAATTTATTTCTAAATTATATGGATCTAATATATTGTGTAATATCCGTTGCTTTTGACTCGTTAAAGAACCCGAATTAATCAAATTAAATGTATTATCAGAATTATCACTATTATTTGGAGAAGTATATTTTTTTTCCAAGATATTAAATGATTGGACTTTGGTGACTTGCATCATATTAAAAAATGTCATCGAAATAAATATGAAACAAAAAAGTAATGATTTTATTTTTTTCTTCTTAGTTTTTTGCATAATTTAACACCATTTTTTTAATTAGAAGGTATAATTTTGGTGATTAGTTGGTCATAATAAATCTTAATGAAAGATAAGTTGCTAAAATAGTATTTAAAATTTCACAAGTGCATTAGATATAAGGAGGTAAAAGCCATATTTCATAGGAGTGATGACGAGTTTTTTTTTTTTTTTTTAAAGAGCGATATAAAATATATAAACGAGCTTTCTATTCTTCATATATAATGAAAAACTCAAGATTGCAGGTTCATTCGAATTTTATCACTAAATTCTGGATTGGTTTTATAGAAATGTTGTTAAAAATTCATGCTCTTTACTTATATTATTGTGATAATTTAACCGAATTTAGCGAGAAAATAGAAAGAAGCGAACAAAAACTTATCCAAAAGGCAAGAAATTTAAGATTGAATGGTAACTAATAATATTTTTAAACATTCACCCTAACTACTAATCAATATGGGAATTTGTCCACATTGCAATACGGAAGTGAAATTGAGCGAGGTTCTCGCCAAAAAGCACATTACTTTTGAATTAGAAAGAACAAATCATGGATATAACTATATGTACAATTGTCCAAATTGTCAAAAAATCCTTGGTTTTGCATTAAAAGATTCATATTTGCAAAACTCTCAATTGTATCATTGTGTTAATAAATTGTATTATATTTGATTAAACTTTATCGCAATTGGAATCCCGTGTCTTCAACTACTAATTTATTAAATAAATTTGAACTATTTATCTCTGTGGAAAAAAAACTAAGTCAAGAAACGATAAATAAACATCTTAATAATCTTGATTTTTTTCTGAATGTTTATTTGAATAGATATGAGAGAATCTCTCCTACGGCAGTATCTGAAAGTGAAATTACCGATTTTTTGGGGAACTTTTATATTCGGAAAGTTATTGATGGAACAAAATCAGGTTTGCTGTCATTTATTCCTAGCATTAAAAAATTTTATCGCTTTCTTCTTGAAATCGGAGAAATTGATGAAGAACAGTATACAGATATTTATGATGCATGCCGAAATCCAAATCGATATAGAAGACGGTTTGAGAATTATTTTAACTTAGATTTCAATGCTCCTGATAAAGATGAACGTTTTAATCGTTGGTTAATGTGGGAAGATTATGAAGAAAATGAAGAAAATGAAGAAAATGGTTTTAAATCTAAGTTCAATGATCAATATGTCCAAAAAATTTTACAGTTTCCGTACAACCTTCAAAAAACAATTGAAAAAAACCCTATAAATCCAAATGCTACTTCTTTTTTACATGACTTTCATATCTTTCTAGATTATTGTTCTCAAAATCCTACGATGAAAGTAACCAAAACAAATGGATTTATTCAGCGAAAGCACATTCACAATATTAATCATTTATTTCAAACTCGTGAAAAATTAAAGCAAACAATCAATCAGCCCGAAGTAAAACGTATTCATTTATTTTATAATCTTGCAATTTCCTTTAATTTTTTCCTAAACACCACAAAATCAACCTTACAACCCACACCAATTCTGAATGGTTTTAAGAAATTATCCCCTTCTAACCAATTAGCTTGGATTATTCATGTAATTTGGAATCAAATTCAATGGAAAAATTTATTAAAACCAAATTCTGGAGGGCGACCGGAATGGAGCCAGACAAAACGCATTAATTTTGAAGAAGCATTTGCAGATGCTACTGCAGATTATCAATATAAGTATCCTGAATTTATTTTACAATATCAGAAAAATGAAAATACATCTTTTATGGATACTTTCTTATATCAGTTTGGGGTAATTCCAGAGAGAATTCTCCCTGCCTTTAAAGACATGGGCTATATTCAGTTCACATATAAGGAATTTAAGGAAAAAAAAGAACAACTTAATAACCAAATTATTGAACAGATAACCATTTCTTCGCAAGGAAAGGAAGTTTTTAGAGCATTATTGGAAAAAAAATCTTGAAATCTATGTTCTATTGCCCAACCTGTCATAATAATCCATTTTGAAGAGATTTATTAATTTTTGTCGGGAAAACGCTATTCAACCTCTTAACCACTTAATAAAATAGTATTTTAATGTAATTTTATTTATTAATTTAAGAGAACATTTGGGTTTATCAAAGAATGTCAACAAGTAACAGGTGAATAATATTTGATTGATACAATATTAAAGCAGAAAATAACCGAAAAAAAAGCAACTCTTATTGAAATGGTGAATTTTTTTTGTGATGAAAGGTTAAACACAGAATATAAACAATTATGCGAGAAATTAATCCAAAAAATGGCAAGAAAGCGAAGTGTTCCTTTTCTTTCAGGTCGCCTTGATATTTGGGCTGGTAGTATTATCTATGCAATTGGACAGATTAATTTTCTTTTTGACCGAAGTAAAGCTCCCCATTGCAGTGCAGCCGATATATGCAACTTTTTTGGAATAAACAAGAGTACTACTGCTCAAAAAGCGAAGATTATTAGAGATATGTTTAAATTAAAATATTGGCACCCTGAGTTTTCAACCGAAAAAATGCTTAAAGACAACCCTTATTCAAGAATAGGATTTTTTTATGTTAATGGGATACCGATTTTTTTACCACATGGTGAGAATTAAACATGCTATAAAATATCCATTAACTTTGAGGGTTTAGCTACTTTTTGATAAGATTCGATTAGCTTTTATCTCTTTCCGTGCTCCATATTGATTACTATTTTTAAAAATATCAAGAATTTTCTCACGACTTTCTTTTGGATTAACAAACATTATTCGTTCGCCATGAACCATTAAATAGTCCTTTACCGCACCATGTCCAATTACTTTGCGTAGAAAGTGTTTTAATTGCTTGAATTTCAGTTCTTGAAAGTTATTCGTAGTGGGAGCACCAGGAATCTTGAGTATAGAAGGCGGGAGCAGTAGAAGCGACCCCCTACCATTTTTTACCCCCCTGAATCCAGCGGTTCAAGGTGATGAAAAAAAAGGGAACAGAAGTCGTAGTAAATCTCATTCTTGAAGAATTTCAAGACTACTACCTTCAGGAGACAACCAATCTTGAATACGACCAAGTTGTTTGAGTGTCTCAAAGTGATACCACTCTTCAATCTTTCCCGAGTAATTTTCTAATACGCCTTAAACCGACTAAATGCCTCTTTTCTTTGTATGCTTCGGAATAAAGCGTTTTTCAACTTTGGATCTTCTTCTCCTTCAATAAAGGCTTTCATGTCATTGTATCCATGCCATGGTTCCATTTCTGGGATTTCCAAATATCGTTTTCCCAGTGCTGGCTCATATTTTTTATATGCTCCTAGACCATCAGGATCCACTTCAACGGGTAAGTTATCGGTTGTGATTTCACAGAGCGGTTTTTTCCAAAATAATATTAAATCTTTTTCATTTTTAATACTATCTCCACAGAAGACACATTCTTCTTTTTTTTTCCTTCCTTCCTACATACCTTCTAATCAATAAACCTTCAAGTTATATTCAATTCCTTTTTCCTTTAGATTGTAGAATATGTTGTTCTACAAACAAAATACCTTAAGCAAACGTTTTTTATTGGTTCAGCTAAAAATAAATTAGCTTTTCTTGTTTCTTTTCTTCTCTTCAATTACACTGCTTGTAATTTCTTCCAACTTCCAATGCTCTTTTTCTTCACCAACTCTCTGATAATATCCGAACCATCTATTTTTTTTGAAATTATTCTCAAATGATTTTATCTTGTTTTATTTAGGATAACAGATAAAACAGATAAAACAGATAAAACAAATTAACTATTTTACATTTGTAAAAAAAGATGAGGTGATTATTTCATATGGTGTTCAAATTTCTGTTGAACCAGGAAATTTCAAAATATCCATAATGATTGCCTATTTTTTGGTCAATTTTCTCTGCAGACATTAGTTTCACCATGCAATATTAAATGATTCTCGCTTTTATATATTCTGCTCTTGGAAAACTTCATCGCTTCTTGAGAAAATGCGGAACAAATATGTTATTTCTATTATTTAAACAAGATCAAATGGTTTCATTTTATGTTTTTTAAATATCCATCAATCTGTTGGCTTGAAGTACCCTAATTATTTTCACATTCTCTTTTATTTCTTTATATATTATTCGATATTTATTATAAATGATCATTCGATAATCGAATTTATGAATCGATTGAATTTTTTTACCAATTTTAGGAAATTTCTCTAAAATTTCCGTTGCATGAAATAATCGATCAATAAAATAATTAGCAAGTTGTTTTGAATCATGAGCAATAAAGCTTTTAATTTCTTTTATGTCTATTAACGCAGATTCAGTCCAAACTACTGTCCCCATGCCTTCAAGATCTCTTTTGCTTGATTTTGTGTATAAATACGCCCTTCTAAAAGATCTTTTTCTCCTTCAGCAAGTTTTTGATTCATAATCACGAATTCAATAATTTCTTCTGCATTAACATCATCAGATTGATTTTTCAAGAATTCAATCACATTTTCTTTTAAAGATTGCATTATAAATACGTCCATTTGTATTAAAGAATCATGAATATATAAAAAATCGTAATTTTTTAACGATAGAAAATTTCCAAACCCCTTATTAATGAATAAATAAAAAAATGGATAATCATTTTGAAACATCATGTTATGATTGGTTTATAATTTTACCTAATAGTTTCCCATTGACTTACTTGCCAACGATCGTAATTTTTAGAAACAGTAAATCCTAATTTTTTAATCGAACTTTTTGCATTGTGCCAAATTTTCCAAAAATAATCAGTCGGCTGAGCATTTCTAACACACTTTTTCGTTCCTCGCTCCTGAATAACTCTATGAAATTTTTTTATTAAATTGCGTATATCACATTGCGACTAATCAATATTTTATCCTTATATACATATAACTTTTTCTTATTCGTTTGATATCTTAGAGTCAATTGGTTTGCTATTCTATAAATATTGCAGGTTTCATAGGTCGGGCATTAAATCTCTTCTTTTTCGGATCGTAAATATCAATTTCATCAGCAAAGTGAGTTAAAATCTTTATATTCCCATATTTCATATTGAAGTATTTTTCATAACTTAAAATCGCAGATTTTTGCTCTATCGGTGGTAGGATTGAAATTTTTATAAAAGTTTTAACAGATTTTCGCAATCTTCAATTGTATTAAGTACAGATTTTCTATATTTTTTTGCATCTTTTTCAAACTCATTTTTTTTTATTCCTTCTCTATACCCATTAGCAGAAATCCCCCGTTTCACTACTAGATATTTCAAAATTTTTGCATGCTCATCCATTTTATTTTTAAATTCTTCAGGAATATTTTTTGTTTTAAGATTTTGATAAACACTGCTAATATCATGTTTTTTTGGGAATTCAATTCCAAAAAGAATTAAAATTCCTTTTAGAGCTTGTTCTATTGCCATTTCGTATAAATATATTACATCATCCCATTGTTTATCTCCTAATGCGTGAATTGCAACATTATACCATTGTCTTCCCTTCATAATAGCTCCTTTTGCAATTTCTAAATTATTCATAATTCGAAAACCTCACCAAATTGTACATTTTCTCTTTTCCAATAATATTCTTCCTTATTTACATAAACTCTTCTTAATTTTTTATTTTTTATTTTTTCATTTTGATTTTCAAGGAATTTAGTAGCTGTTTTATTTACATCATAAAGAATTATCCCATCCATAGCTATGTCATAATAAAGCGTCTTAAATCTTTTCAATTCCTTAAATCTTAACGACAAATTTTCGATATGTATATTTAATTTTCTATCTTGTTGTTTTCTTATTTCATTCTTTCTTTCGTATTCCATGGTAGATTCTATCATTATCTCGTCTAAGTCCTTTTCAGCTTGGAAATTATCAGAAAAGATTAATAATATATCAATATCACTTCTTTCTGTCCAATTTCCTCTTGCAACTGATCCAAACAAAACCATTGATAAAAGATTTTCTTCAAATTTTCCTTTTAAATATTGGAGATATAAATATAGATAATCTGAGAAGATTTTCACAACTCCATCGAAATATTCGTATTCTTTTCTTGGTGTTATTGTAGATTTGATTTCATTTAAAAGATTTAGAATTTTTTTACCTTTTTCTGATAATTTATATGTGCCATTTTTTTTTATAATTATATTTTCTGCTAATAATTGTTTCAATTTGCTTGAAAGTGTTGATTTATTCTTTATAACACTAATTAATTCAGTGAAATTAGTGTTTTTTTTTCTTTTTAAGAATTTTAAGATCATATAAAAATAATTATCAATCAATTTCATTCTATTTCATTCTATTAATACTAGAATAAGTATATCCATTAATACTTTTAGTATATATTATTATACCTCTTTATACCTTTTTATTTTCAAATCCTTCAGGTTCTACTGATAATTTCCAACCCGAAATCATTCATAAGAACCATGCATCAAAGGCACTCGTCTTTCAGTGGATTTTATCTTGAAATTATTAGCACAAGACTGGTCTTATAATCAAATTCAAGATGAATATTAATCAATTAATCCCAAATAATTTTTTAGATTTGTTTTTGTTTTTGTTTTTGTTTTTGTTTTTGTTTTTGTTTTTTTTAACTTTTTCAAGTCTTTACCCATTCCTATTACATCCACTACCAAATCCATTCTTAGCCAAAATTTTCTGTCTTGTCTCAATTTTGTTGTTCTTTAAGAATGCTATGAAAAGTCAATTAGTGGGGAAAAATTTCTATTTTTTTTCAAACATTCATTTAATAAATTAAGAAAATAAATTTATAGAATAAATTTATAGAATATAAATATGGCACTTGAAAATTCTATACAAATTATTGGACTGAATGGGAGCCCGCATCTTAAGGGAAATACAGCAACCTTAATGAGTTGGGTCTTAAAAGGTTGTGAAGAAGCTGGAGCAACAATTGAGTGGATTAATTTAAAGGATTACAATATAAAATATTGTCAAGGGTGTCATACTTGTCTTCGCACAGGAGAATGTGCTATTAACGATGATGATTTTATTAAAATTCTTGAAAGATTAATATCTTCGGATGGTATTGTTGTAGGCTCTCCTGTTTATGCTGATGGGCCGACAGCACTACTTAAAACCCTAATGGACCGTTTTACATTATTAAATTTATTCGTTGGCATCTTTGAAAAACCGTATACTGTTGGTGTATCAACAAGTGGCTTTGCTCCTTATAGAAAACTTGCAAAAAATATTGCTATGGTTATGGGGCATAAAATAGGCATCATCGGTGTTAAAACATCTAGCATTAAAAAAGGATATCAATCTCTTAAAGATCTTAAAAAGGATAGATTAAATAGAAAAGCCCATAAACTAGGAAGAAAATTAGTCGCCAGTATTCGTTTAAACAAAAAACCTTACAGTTTCATGTATTGGTGGATAAATTTTTTAAGGAAACACTTAATAAAGAGGGTTATAAAGAATAATCCAGAACAGTTCAGTGGAATTCTACCAATTTGGATACAAAAGGGTTGGTTAAAACCAGAAAAATAGTATTCTAAAAATCTAAACAAAATTTGTGTTCTATATCTTTAAATATAGCGTAATTGGTTGATAAAAAATGAAAATGAATAATGTAGAAAGAAAGTTTGTTAATAGCAAACGACATGTTCAGAAGAATTTAGAAATTATTAGTACCTATTTGAAAAAAAGACTGGTCTGCTACAATATGGAAAAAGATAACGGCGATAAATTTGGCATTTTTTGGAATTATGAAAAGATTCCTTTCCATGCAAAAGA
>JAUWMK010000276.1 GCA_030613185.1 Promethearchaeum sp. | reverse complement strand
TAATAGCATCTATCTAGTCGACAAAATTAATTATAATTATGTTGAATGGGTGCCTGTAAAGAATAAAATTAGTCGGAATTAGTGAGAAATAATATCTAAGATAGATTTAAAAAAAATTAATAACTTGTAGACTTAAGAATTGAATAAATTAAATACCAAGTATCTCTAAGAAAATATTTGTTCTGATGTTTTAACGCTATTAAAATATATTATGGCCATCAGTTATCTTAAAATTAATGACCATTAGATCTATATTCTATGTAATCAACTTGCGTCCGCAATACGTGCAGAAAAAGAGTTCTTTTGCAATAGTTTCTCCACAATGGGGGCATTTCTTTAAACTTGATTTAAGAATGCTCTCTGTAAGTAGATCAAAAATCTTCTCAACATTTAGCCCACTCTTGCTTGAACATTCAATAAAATGGTCTATTCCATTGGAATTTTGAAAATTTTTGCCTTCTTCTTCACTAACTTGCCTTTTATCAACCAGATCTGATTTTGAACCAATAAGTAATTTTGAAATTTTTCCGCTTGCTGAATTGATTAAATTCATCCATTCGTCAAGGTCATTGAAACTAGTGCGACTTGTGATGTCATACAGAATAAGGGCGCCGGATGCACCTGATAAATAGCCGGGAAATAGGCTTCTGAATTTTGTCTCTCCAGCGAAATCCCATATACTCAAGTGTATATCTTGATTATTGATATTCATATTTTTCGTCATAAAATCAACACCTATAGTTGATAAGGTGTTGATTTCAAATTTTCCGCTTACAAATCTGCGAATCAACGAAGTTTTTCCAACGTCTTTGGCACCGGCTACTATAATTTTTAATTTAATCATATGAATTATCACGCTATTTCTTTAATAAGAATTTTTATTATGCTTATTTCTCTATTTAAACTAGATACCAAATTTCCTTAAAATTCTTTTGGCTTCTTTGAGAGAAAAAATTCATCCTTTAAAAAAAAAAAAAGATAAGGCTAAAAAATTTAACATAGAAAATTCAATAAGAAGATATAATAATGAAAATTCCCGGCAGTTTTTTCGAACTTGATCTCGAAATTAATAATAGTAATATGATAGAATTTAGAATAACTAAAAATAAAGAGATAAAATATCGCATAAATCCAATGGATTTTTCGGAAATTGAATATGATCTGCAATCATTTCTTGAAGATAAGGGTATCTTCCTACCAAAAAACAGGTTTAAACTAGTTTTAGAAAGTTTAGAAGTTCTTTATTTGGATTTAATTCAAAACCAGCAAAAAATGAAAGAACGTGGATATATAAAACCAGAAGAACCAGAAGAACCAGACCCCTTTTCTGCCCGACCATTTGCTCCAATTCAAAAAGTGTTATTGATGGGGGGTGAGGGAAAAACATCTATTTACCAAGTAATTTTTGAGGGAAAGTTGCCTCATGAGACTAACACAATTAAACCTACTAGAGGTATTGAAAAACATGAAATTTCACTTCCAACCCTTTCGAATACTGGGTCTTCTCAGCAGAAATTAATTTTATGGGATTTTGGATCAAAAAAACTAACTCAAAGTGATTTTAAAAATGGGACTCTACTTCTATTTGTTGTAGATGCTTATGATGTAAATAATTACGAGAAAATCCGTGAAAAACTCCATGAAACAATTTCAATGATGAAAATGAATGGTTCTCGCCCAAAATTTTTAACTCGTGATCAAAGCAATATTTTTTGTTTCATACACAAAATGGATCGTTTTACAAATGCTGGGGATCAATACAACTCTCTTGTAGAATATTTTAGATTAAATCCAAAAACGAAAGAAAAATCTTATGAAATAAAGTTCTTTGCCACATCTATATTTGATTCATCTATTTACAGTGCTTGGGCTAAAGTCATTGAAATTTTAATGCCTAAATCCTCAAAATTAAATGCATTATCTAATAAACTGAAAGAAGATTTAGGATTATATGCAATGATGATTATAGAAAAGAGCACAGGTTTACCTATATGCTCGTCAAAAACATTATTGGATGATACATCGTTGATAGGAAGTACAAATCGGATTCTAATTATAACTGATAAAGTACTCCCAGAATACGAACTTTCTTCATTGGATTCTCTTAAAATTGAGACCGCAAACGGTATTTTAGAAATAAGGATTTTTGAACAGCATTATTTTTATGTGCTGATTATGATTTATCCTCCACATGAAAGGAAAATTTCAACTCCTGAAGGGGAGAGGATACTTCAAGAATTTATTAATACTATGAGAAAAAGCATTTGATAAAAAATTGAGCTCAAGAAAAAACCAAAATCTTTAATGTGAGCGTTAATGTGATTTTTTTTAATGAATAAATCTAATTTAGTTCAGCTTCAAAATATTTTTAGAAATGAGTTTAATTTTAAGTTTATTGAGATTTCATCTGGATTTTATGCACTTTATAATAAGTTATATTCTAAATTGAAAGATTTTGTTAATAATAGTCTCCCAGATCTCATCAATTCAGAGTTTGAAGAATCAATTAGCCAATATGATAAGGATTTTTTCATTAATCATTTATCTGATTTCTTCTCAAAATTTCTCCAAGAATCTGATTATATTTCTCAAAATGTAGAAAATTCTCAAAATTTATTCACAAATGAAAAATATTATTATAAAAAAGGCTCATATTTTGAGAATCTATCTATAGACTTAGAAGATGGATTCAAACTTAATTTTAAATTAACATTTAAAGAATCTAAAAAAGAAGGAAAAGATAAGAATGTAAAATTTTTTATTCTTGAAAAAGACCTAAATCCTGTAATATACAGTCCTTCTGAAAAGATTATTATTATAAATTTCCAATACAGACAATTACTAAACGATGAGTTTAAAGGTTCCAAGCGTATAATAGAAAAAACAATTAAAAACAACTCCTATAAATTAATCTTGAAAAATATTAAAGATCCAAACCTTCTCAAAATTCTTAAAAAAAGGCATTTCTCAAACGAATCCGATAATCTTACTTATTACATCAATCTTTATTATTCAAAAATGGATTCGGATAGATTCATACACAATCATTTAAGAAAATATATGAAAAAGGAACTTAAAAATTACATTCAAAGGCAATTATTGCCAATATTGCTTAAAACATTTGATAATACTAAAATTTTTGAAGATTTCAGGAAGAATATTAAATCTTTTGAATTTATCGGAAAAGAAATAATAGATGTTTTAGCAAAAATCGAAGAAATCAAAAAAAGACTGTTTTTCAAGAAAAAATTTGTATATAATACTAATTATGGAATAAGTCTGAAGAAAATTCCTAGCAAATATTACTTAGAAATAATGGAAAATAAGGATCAACTAACTAAATGGAGAGAAAATTTAAATCTAAATTCTTTGATGGAAGATAGTGCGAGTTTAACTATTGAATTTTTAAAATCCACACCATTTTTAATAATAGATACGAAAAATTTCCCTGATGATTTTAAATTCAAGATAATTTCTGATTTTCCAGATTTAAACAATTTGATCCAAGGAATATTGATTAAAAGCGAAAATTTCCAAGCCATGAACCTTTTATATCCATCATATCATAATTCAATTAAGTGTATTTATATTGACCCTCCATATAATACAGGTCAAAATTTTCTCTATAATGATAGTTTTGAAAGAGAAGCATGGCTTACAATGATGAAAAATCGGTTAATAATAGCAAAAAACCTTTTAAAAACCAATGGTATCTTTTTTTCCAGCATAGATGATAATGAATTAGCATACTATTCAATTCTGGTTGAAAATATTTTCAAAAAGCGATTAAACACAATAATCTGGCATAAGAAAACCCAACCATCTTACCTTTCAAAGGAATTAATACCAGTTACAGAGTACATAATTGCTGCAAAAAAAAAGAATGAAATTATTAAATTGATGGGCGGGTATGGAGATTTAAAAAAATTAACTGAATTAATTAACATTGGAAATTCTGTTTGTGAACGAACGTTAGATAAAAAGAATATCTTAATTAATTCAGGGAAATGGTCTGGAACATTAACAAATGGCTTATATGGAAAAGAAAAATTAAAAGTTGAATTATTAAATGGGCCTATTCATGTAAAAAAAGGTGTTCCAAATAAAAATTTAAAATTAAAAACTAGGTTTAAATGGTCTCAAGATCGAATAAATCTTGAAATTGAAAAAGGAGGGATTATCCATATTAAAAGCATCAAATCTTTAAGGCCTACAATTCAACGTTTTTATGATAAACCAATTATTAAAGCCCCCACTACATTACTTTCAAAAAAAATAAATTCTCTACCAACT
This sequence comes from Promethearchaeum sp., assembly GCA_030613185.1. GTDB lineage: Archaea > Asgardarchaeota > Lokiarchaeia > Sigyniarchaeales > Promethearchaeaceae > Promethearchaeum. Next base: position 2,197 of record JAUWMK010000276.1, on the reverse strand, counting down.
AATACAGACGCTAATACTGAGCTTAAAAATTTATTTAAAATTTCAAATTTTGATTATCCTAAGCCTGTTGAACTGATCAAATATTTAATAAGAGCAGTCACGTATTTTGAAAATGAAGGAATTATTTTAGATTTTTTTGCCGGATCTGGAACAACTGCTCAATCCGTTTTAGAACTCAATTCTGCTGATAATGGAAACCGAAAATATATATTGATTGAAAAAGAAGAGTATTTTGAAAAATTACTTGTTCCAAGAATCCAGAAATTAATGTTTTCATCTAAATGGAAAGATGGATCACCAGTTTCAAATGAAGGATATAACCATATTTATAAATCTATATGCTTGGAACAATTTTCTGATTGTTTTTTGAATATTATCCTTAAGAAAAAATCAAACTTATATCTAGATTTCTCTGATAGAAAAATTAAATACATTATTGATTGGAGCAATATTGAGACTCCTATATCTCTGAATTTTAAGCTTTTTGATGATCCTTTTGATCATAAATTAATTCTTAGTGAAAATGGTGTTATACAAGAGGAAAATGTTGATTTAATTGAAACTTTTAATTTACTTCTAGGATTGATTGTTATAAATTCAAAAATATTTTCAAATCAAGATAGAAATTATCATGTTGTTTTTGGATATCTAAATAAAACTGAAAAAATTAAAGTATTAGTAATTTGGCGCGCCTCACTTGGGTTAAACTTGGATAAAGAAGTAAAATTCTTGGAAGAAGAAATTATTCCTCAGTTTATAGCTGATGAAATTTATATAAACGGAAAATTCTCTCTTAAAAATGCAAAATCCATCGGATTTTCTTTTAATAAACTGATGTTTCAAATCGAATCGAAAATATCTAAAAGGGATAAAAAATAATCAATTATGACTTTGAATGAGAGAGGAGACCCATGAAGTTAACTTATTACATTTTATCAGATGTTGTTCAAAATCGACCAAATATTGAACAATTTGAATTAAGTTTAGAAGATTTAGGAGAAAAATTTAACCCAGATGAAGTAAAAAAATTATGCAAATGCTGCTTTTTAGATGTAAATTTAGAACCTCAAGAAATCCTCGATTATGATCAGAATCAAGAAATCCTCGATTTATTGACGATTTTGGATATCAATTTGGATACCTTTGAAGAAATTATTGAAGATAGTCGCCCCCGGTTAGATGATTATGGGGATTATATATTTATCTTGTTCAAATCATTAGAAAAACACCCAACAGATGTTGAAGGAAAGAAAGAATATCAATGCGGATTAATTGCATATGAAAATGTTGTAATATCAATTCATAGTGGGGTTCCTGTCGAAATAGATCGATTGTTTCGATTATTTTCTAGAAATCCTCAGATGTTAGTTCAAGGAGGTATCACATATTTAATAACTCGATATATTGACACTTTGATTGATCCAATATATTTAGTTCTTGAAGGATGGCGAAAAGTTTCTGATGATGTAGAATGGAAGATTTTATCTGATCAAATCCTTGAGAAAAAAAAAATATTAAACACATTAATCGGAGTTAGGGAGTCTCTCTTTGATACTGTTAAAATTTTGCAAGCTAATCGAGAAGTTGTAAATCGAATGAAATCTGTTAAATTCCCACAAATAAAAAATGATTTTATCCCTCCTGAATTAGATGACCATATTAAACATCTCTTAGATGAGACAGATATTCTAAGATCGGTTATTTCAGATTTAATGAACATGTATTTTAACGCAGAATCAAGTAAATTAAATAAAATTCTGGCCAGATTTACTTTTGCAACGGCGATTTTATTGCTTCCCAACCTTATTGCTGGAATATTCGGTATGAACAATAAATATTTTCCAGATTTTTCTTTTTGGTGGGCTATTGTTATTATGATTGCGAGTATGGGAGTTGTTTGGATAATATTTAGAAAAGCAAGATTAATATGAGCAGAACTTTTACGTATTTTTCAATCTTTTTTTTAAAATGGAAAATTTTATTGATTTTGCTACATTCTTTTTGATATGGAAGAAAGGTCGATCACTATCGGTTTGCTTGGTGCAAACCACAATATTACAAAATTAATTGGAGAATCGCTTGGTACTCCGGGAACTCAGTCAGATTTACAATTTTACAATCGTCTGGATTCAAATTTAAATATTGTATTCACCGGTGTCGCACCCATCGGATATCCCGAAAAGATTAAATCTTTATT
>JAUWMK010000319.1 GCA_030613185.1 Promethearchaeum sp. | reverse complement strand
ATGGGAATAAAAGAGCTAAAAAGACCTTCACCGTCTTGTTCAACAAAGGTGATTCCCGTACAATTAGGCCCTAAAATACGTATCTTTTTAAAGTTATCAGTAATATCCCGAATTTCATTTCTTAGTTTCTTCCCTACTTCCACTTCTCCAAACCCAGCTGCTTCAATAATTACTGCTTTTACCCCTTTGGTGATGCACTCCTTAATGATTTGAACCGCTTTGGAACTAGGCACATATAAAATCGCAAGTTCAATAGGACCTTCTATCTCATTTATCGATTTGTATAGGTTTAACCCTAAAATTTTTCCCCCTTTTGGGTTGATGGGATAGATTTTGCCTTTATAATTATGATCTATAATATTTTGAAGGAGTTTGTATCCGCTCTTGTTAGGATTAGTAGAAGCACCGAAAAGTGCAATAGATTTCGGTTTAAAAAATGAATTTAGTTTAAGCATCTTCTTTTTTTCTTTCTTCTTTTCTTTGATTTAATTTGGGATAATAATTTTGATTTTTACTACTTCCCCGATTTGTTCTTCAATTTTTTTCTGCAAATCGTCTCTATCATGGGATATTTTTTTCAATAATTCCTTGTATTCACGCTTACGATGCTTTAAATCATTTGAATAATGTTCAACATCCAAAGTTAATTGTGAAATTCTATTTTTTAGATCTGTTCTTTTTTGTTCGATACCTTTTTCTTTCAAGCGTCCTCTGAATTCTTCTTTTCTAGCTTGAATATCTAAATTTTCATTGATAAGTGGTTCTAATTTATTTTCACTAACAATTTGGTTTATGTTGACAATTATTTTATTTCTCAAATCAGCCTTTAATTTTAAAGGATCTTTCTCATCTTCTAAAATTAACCTTGTTTTTATTAAAATTTCTTTCAAATTATTGATTTTGGGACCTTCTTGTAAGATTTTTCTAACAGGATCTTTAATATAGGGTCGTATATCACTTTCTTTGATTCCTCGAGCGTAAATTGTGCCCTTTTCAAGAGATTTCTTTAATTTTTTAAATGCTTTTTTGAATTTCAGGAAATCTCTAAGTTCATTGGTTTTAAATGTCTCTTCACGTTCTATTTTTTCAAACATTTGTAAATCTGTATCTTCACTTAACTTCAATAAATCATTCTCATTACTTGATAAATTTTCTTTCATTTCTTGAAGTGTATTGTCCATTCCATCGATTTTTCCTTTAATAGAACCCAATCGTTCTATATTATGTTTTAGTTGAGGTATATTTTTTATCTCGCCTTCAGCAATTTTACCATCTTGATAATTTTTACGTAAAAATTTCCCGATTTTTTGAGTTAGATCACCTATTTTTCGTAAATGCAGATCAACTTCTTTGATTTCAATTTTAAATTGTTTTCCGAAACGAGGGATTGCTTTTCGCCCTTGAGAATTATAGACGGTATATAATTTCTTAATATTATCACAATATTTTTGAGAGTTTTCATAAGAGATGTTCTCAATATGAATGGATGGAATTCGGATTTCATCTAAATTTTCCACAACGGAATCTACAAAACGTTCTAAAATTTTTTGACTTGTAGAATCAAGTTTATATTCTTCGCTTTGAAAATCCCTATTTTTCCAAGTTTTCAAAGAATTTCTTGTTTGGCCTAGTTCCTTCTCGGAGATATTAAAAAATTTACTTAGGACTTTATGTTCTCGCTTAAAACGGATTTTCAATTGGTTTAAATACCAATCTTCAATTTCTTCTAATGATATTTCTTGCATTTCTCTACAACAAAAAAAAGGTATTTTCTCTTTTAGTTATTTCAGTTTTGTTTATTTTTTTTTCTGGTTTTTTTTTGTTTGGATATAAGTTCACGCAATGCTTTAGCATCCATTCCTAAATAACCATCCTTTGAAAATATTGGAGATCTAATTTGGTGCATATCTGTATCTTCTGCACTTATAAAAAGGATTCCTTTTTTAAGAAAAGCATCAAAATAATTGACAAATTTCATCTTATTAGATGTAATACTCGATTCTTCCTTAATTACATTCTCGTCGGAAATTTTTAGAAATGGTTCTCCCTTTATTGCCTTTTCAACACCTAATGCTTTCATCCCAGCGAATAGGGCTCCAATGGTTGCAATAAATGGCAATTGATGTGCCATAGTGTTAACACTTAATAAAGCTTGAACGTTTTTTGCTGATAATGACTCCGCAAGGATTTTTATATCAAACCCGAAACACCCCTTAAAATTTACTCCCATAGATTCTTCAACCGCATTTTTTATTCCTTTTAGTCTCGAAAGTGAATCATCTTGATGTTGTCTAAAATATTTTATAAAGGGTTTAGTGTCTATGATATTAATCATGGGTTTTTCTTCCTTAACACTGAATTCTACCAAAGTATTGTAAGATCTATCATTTTCTCCATTTTTATATACTACAATCAAGATATTTTGGAAATATTGAATAACTACCTTAATTGCCATTCCAAAATTCGCTGCACCTTTTCCTAGTTCGAAACCAAAAAGCTTTAAGAATTCGTTTAATAGAGAATCAGGGCTCCAAATTGAAGTATATGTTATTGAAAATAGATTTGCAAAAAGATCAAACACATTATGTTCAGATTGGTTCCATTCTTTCAATATTTTTAAAAGTTGATAATCGAATATTACTTGTGTTCTAAATCCTGTTACGTTATAAAGTAAACTTGCCATTTCTTTTGGTGATAGTTTTTCTTCATTGCATTTTTTTAATATTTTCCAGGGTAATGGATTTATACTAATTTTATTGTCTTCTACTATTGTTCTAAAAGCAATTAATATTTGATTTGATGCTTTTGAAAGAATTACTGTATTTGACATAGTTCCTTCAAGTAATGTGGAAATAATCGTGCTCCATTTTGGTAGTTCTTCATTCTTTGCTTTTACAATCATATCTTTAACAAAAGTTAATAATAGTCCTTGAGATTCAATTAAGGAGAATGCATAATATACGAAAGGTAATCCGAATTTTAATGCAAAAGTCTCTTTTAAATTATCTATTGCTTCAAAAATATTGAATATATTTATATTTAAAAGAGGTAATTTTGATTCAGCAATAATTTCTTTTATATTAGCTGGTAATATAATCGTGCGAGTTTTTTCATCAGAATTGGTACAAATTTTTAAATCTTCATGAAATGGTTTCATTTCTCTTATTTTAATTGAAATTTTTTTAAGCAAACTTGATTTTTCTTCATTATTTTCAATTTCAGAGAAATTAAATTTAAGAGTAAAATTTGATTCCTTATCTTTTTCTTCAATTTTATCTGTACTTATATGGAAAATGTCAATTGCTGATAAATCATCATCAATTATGACATAACAATAACTATTAAATGGATGGATTTTATAAAAATATTTTAGGAGCAAATAAATTTGATGTAAATCCCATTTTAATGGAAGTCCCGATATAAGATTATCTGGAATAACTACTCCGTCAATTACATTCAATGCAATTTTATTCATAAAAGAAAATAGATCTTTAATATCGTTTTTCACTGGGATATCATTTTTTCCTTCTTCAAAATTTTCGTGCAAAATTTTCTTCATTGAATAGGAAAATTTACAATAGGATAAAAAAATTATTTTTTACTATTCACGTTCGAAAGTAAAGTTATTATCAATTTTATCAAATTAAACACAATAACTCTAAATTTATTTATAAGAAATATAAATAATTAAATAGTGAAAAAAAAAGAAATTTCGTCCCTTAATATCGTGCTGTGAGTATAAATATGGCTAATGAAAATGAAGAATTATTGGAAAATGAGATAGATAAATTAATTGAAATCTATGAAATGTTGATTTCCCAACCCACTCCCGAAGAAGAAGAGCAAGCACAAAGGGATTTATTAGTTGTTTTAAGAGACATTAAAGATATGCTTGGTGATTTTGATCAATTTAACGAATTAGATGAATTATTTCAGACTATAGCTAATTGGGATACTTTAGAGTCATGGTTCTACGAAATAAATGGATTGGAAGAAAAATTGGTTAAATTTTTAAGTAAATTCCGTCATGTAAAGAAAAGACATAAAGAACCAAGAGAAGCGTCTATTTCCATCCCTCAAGATGAACTTGAAACTCAAGATTCAAAGTTTGATCAAGAAAAAGAATCGAGAATTGATAAAACTTTTCAAACAGTGGAGAAAAAAATGAAAAGTTTGATGACACGTGATAGTTTAATTCATGATGAGGTACCACCACAAGCCCACATTGAAACTGTATCAAAATCAACCCATCCCCATTTAAAATCTAAATTAGTAGCACCTAAGATCGTTATTCCTCCTGTGATGGCTCCCAAAAAGAAAATTACGCCAGAGACAATGTCTTATTCAACTGTGGATCAACAAATTCAAGAGGAGCCCCCTATTAAAATTGATTACACTCCTCCAGAATCTCAATCAAAGCCTCAATCAAAACCTGAGTTCCAACCTAAAATTAACCCAATCTCAAGTTCTCAAAAAACTATAAAAATTCATCCCATTACTTCTGATCAGTTTAGAAATTCTCAACGAACAGAAGATCTTCAAACTGATGATCTTAATAAATTATCATCCAAAGAATTGTATAGGGAATTAATTCGTTTAGAAGCAAAACAGTATCATTTAATAAAACAACAGAAAGTTTTAGAAGAAAAATTCAATGCAAAACAAATTAGTGAATCCCTTTTTAATATTACTCGAGAGGAAACTAATATAGAAGTCAGAAATTGTGTGAATAAAATTCAACATATAAAATCAATAATTAACAGATAAAATAAAATAACAAAAAAATACAAATATAGTATATTAAAAATATTAAAAATTACTAGGAGAAAGTATCATGTCTAAAGAAGAATATTCTAAATTTTTACAATCCGCCTTTGATAACGGAATTCCATTTATTAACATTACAGAATTCTATTCTTATGCCCTAATTCCTCAAGGTGATAAATGGTTGGAAATTTCATACGATTTCGAAGGGAAATCTATCGATGAAAAGAAAGAGATTACTGGGGATTCAGCTTTTTTTAAATTGTGTGAAGAAGTTGAAAAAAGCATGGCTCTTGAATTGGAAGTATTTTATTTGAACAAATGGAAAGAGTTTAAACAAGGATTATCTGGCTCAGAAGGAGAAAAACTTAAAGCTTGTATAAAGGAACTAACATCTAATTCAGAAACATATTCAAAGGACTTACCTGTAGTGTTTAATAAAGAAGATCTTGGAAAAATACTTGGTAAACTTTAACCTCTCTTAATTAAAAGAATAATTTTCAAAGTTTTTTTTTTATTCATAAAATAAAAAAGTATGAATTTTTTTACTATATTCTTAAGCTTACAAGTTATCGATCCGACATAAACTTTTCCTCAAATATAATTGAAAATTCATCGATGGAAGCGACTTATAATGAAAAAGTTAGGGGGCATGTTTTGTTATGCCTTCAGTAAATCTTTTAATTTCAATTTCTTTGCCAATTTTAAGGCTA
>JAUWMK010000172.1 GCA_030613185.1 Promethearchaeum sp. | reverse complement strand
TGGGGAAAATATTTTATCTTAAATAAAGAGAGGAAAAACACATATTTTTTAGGAAATGCAGCTTTCGATAATTTCTTTCAAAATTACTCTGAAAATCGTGATATATTAAATAAAGTTATAATCTGTACTCAAAAAATGGATAATTTTTTAGATAAAGAAGATATTCAGCATATAAACGACTCCTACATTAAATTAATTAAAAAGAGAAAAGATATTAAATTTATTATTAAAGTCCATCCAAGAGAAGATATTAAAAAATATCAAGAGATTTTTACAAAAGAACATTTACCCAATATAAAAATTGTAAAAAATGAAAATATCCATGATTTAATAAAACAATGCGATCTCCTCATAACAATTATGTCTTACACTATCTTAGAAGCAGCTGCAATTGGTAAACCAGTAATAACATTAAATTTACCTCCAAAATATCTAAATTTTATAGATCATTTCAAAAATGAGATTAATCTATCGGCAAATAATTATGAGGAACTGTCTAATGCGATTGATATTATCCAATCTGTATCCTTTTGGAAAAAGTTTAAGATAATGAGAAAAAACTATTTTGAAAAAATAATGCATTCAACAAACGGAGAAAGTGGAAAAAACATCTCAGAAATGATAAAAAAAATTATTAAAGATTATGATTAAGATATCTCTTCGATGCATTATTACTAGATTTTATTTGTGGCATTTGAAAATCTTCTCCCGATTAAATCACTATTCATGAAGAATTTCATGGTAATTAAAATATAGAATCGAATAAACGATAAAAATAATCTTAGAAGTTAAAAAATATGAAAATTTTATTTTTTTTACATCATCATCTTTATTTTAAATGTGAGTTTTTCTATTTTGATGCAAATGAATGAATTTTTTGAGGGTAAATCAATTTTAGTAACTGGTGGAACAGGTACTATCGGCTCAGAAATTGTCAATCAATTATTAAAGTTTAATCCAAAAGTAATTCGTATACTCTCAAATTCAGAAAATGAATTGTGGGAAACAAAAAATAGATTTATCCACCATAAATTAAAATTAAGATTCTTATTAGGTGATATTCGTAATTTTGATCGAGTAAAAAGAGCAATGCAAGATATAAATTTTGTATTTAATGCTGCTGCAATCAAACACGTTCCGATTAGTGAATATAATCCAATGGAAGCCCTCACTGTAAATGTTAATGGTTTAGATAATATTATCGATGCTGCATTTTTATCAGGAGTTGAAAAAATGATCCACATCTCAACGGATAAGGCTGTTTTACCAACAACTGCAATGGGTGCAACAAAAATGTTGGGAGAAAGGTTGTGTATATCACGCAATCTTGCAAAAGGAAATAAAAAAATGACAATTTCAGCAGTGAGATTTGGAAATGTTTTAGGATCACGAGGTTCAATAATTCCATTAATAAAAAAACAAATGGAACAAGGAAATCAAGTAACATTAACTGGAAAAGAAATGAATCGATTCTTTATGTCAATATCTCAAGCCGTAAAATTAGTTTTAAGTGCAATGATTTCATCACATGGAGGCGAAATATTTGTATTAAAAATGTCAACAGTGCATATTAAAGATCTTATTGAAGTTATTGTTGAGGAATATGCACCTAAGATTGGAAAAGAAGTCTCTAAAATTGAGATTGTTGATATAGGTCCAAGAATAGGTGAGAAATTCGATGAAGAGCTTATTTCACCTATTGAATACGTATCTTGTTATGAAAGTGAAGGGATGTATATAATCTATCCATCAATGGATTTCGGAACTGATGTTCATTTTGAAGAATATATTAATGGGAATAGAGTTAAAATAGATGAAAATTTTGTGTATGGCACTCAAAATCAAACACCTTTGACAAAGAATGAGATAAGAGAACTCATTACAAAGTTGAATTTAATATAAAGGCGATTTTAATGAAAAAAAAGTATCCATTGTTTGATATATATTGGGATGAAACTGATGTTAATAGTGTAAGCGATGTGATAAAAAGAGGGTCCTATTGGGCAGTTGGACCAGAAATTAAAGAATTTGAGGCAAATTTAAAAAAATATTTCAATTCAAATCATGTAATCACATTTTGCAATGGAACTGCAGCATTACATTCCCTATTATTAGCTCACGGAATTACATCTGGGGAAGTAATTGTTCCATCATTTACATTTATCGCTACAGCAAATGCTGTGATTTTAGCAGGTGCAACACCTATTTTTGCTGAAATTGAATCTGAAACATTAGGATTAGACAGTGAAGATGTTGAAAAGAAAATTACAGAAAAAACAAAAGCAATTATTATTGTCCATTATGGGGGAAAAGTTAGTAAAAATATCTTTAAATTAAAAAAAATAGCAGAAAAATATAAAATACTCTTAATTGAAGACAATGCAGAAAGTTTTGGGGCAAAAATAGAAGATACATTTGCAGGAACCATCAGTGATTCATCAATAATTAGCTTTTGCCAAAATAAAGTGCTCCCAACAGGTGAAGGTGGTGCAGTTTTAGCAAAAGATAAAGCGATTTCTGATAAATTAGTTTTAATAAGATCACATGGCCGAGTAGAACAATCAAATGTTGATTATTTTAGTGATATCCATCAAGAAGATTATATTGAAGTAGGTTTTAATTATAGAATGCCAACATTATGTGCAGCATTAGGTATCTCACAATTGAATAAAATCGATCATATAATTAAGATAAGAAGAAAGATTGGGAAATATTATGATTCAGAATTAAACAACATTGAGCAAATCACGGTTTTAAAGGAATATAATCGGAGTTTCCAAGTATATCAATTATATAGCGTGTTAATAAATGATCCTTCCCAAAGACCATTATTACAAGAATTTCTGCTAAAAAATGGAATTTATACAAAAATCTATTTTGCTCCAATTCACCTAAAAAGTTATTATAAAAAACGATTTAATTTTGAACCAGGTTATCTTCCAATCACCGAAGAAATTTCAAAGAAAATTCTAACCCTTCCAATGTCTTTGAATTTCACTAAAAAAGATCAAGATTTCATAATAAATAAAATAAAAGAATTTTTTAACATATAATTAATATCCTGAGAGTTAATATAACATGAAATGGGACTATGAAGAAATTGAATCATCTGGAGATGTTCCAATTGATTTTAGGGAAAGTTTTGCTAATTGGAAATATCCAGAAATAGATAGTTCAAAACTAACTAAATTTGGTTGGAGAGTTTTTGGATTTGATTCAGAAAATCCTAAAAAGCTTAAAATAGGATTTGGCTCTGATATTTCAGCATTTACAGTACTTTTTGCCCATTCAGGAATAAAAATTGAACCTTTCGTTCAAATTGGACCCCATTCATCCATTATGAGCAAATCAACAATAGATAATAAAATGGGAGAAATTGTTTTAAAGAAAAATTGCCGAATTGGTGCTTATTCAACAATAATGCCCGGGGTTACAGTTGGTGAAAATTCAATTATAGGGGCATATAGTTATGTTAATAAAGATGTCCCAGATAATGTGATTGCTATGGGAATTCCATGCAAAGTAAAGAAAAAATTAACTAAATGATGATTGAATTTAGTAGAAAATAAATTTTTTAAAGTATAATCTGTCATCAAATGGTATTTTCTTTAATATTTCAACAATTTTTAAAGAAGCATTACCGTCGCCGTATAAATTAATCAAATTTTTACATTTTAAATTGAATTCATCAGATTTTATATAATTAATGCCTTTCCAAATTTCATTTTTTGAGTTAGACACTGTAAAAACATTTTGAGAGCATTCGCGTTTATTATTCCTTATTCCAACATTTAAAACAGGTAAATTAAAAATAGCAGACTCTATAATTCCACTACTGGAATTACCTATCATAAACCAAGCATGTTTCATAAGACTCAAATAAATTCTTCTACTTAGATTTTTAAAAACATGAAAATGTGGATCTTTTTTTACACTTTCAATCTCTTCAATTATTAAATTATTGCCAGGATCATTATTTGGATAAATAATAATAACATCTGTTTTCATTTTTTTTAAATTCTGCAAAATATTCTGCATTTGAATTCCAGATTTTTCAGATTGATATATACTTGGGTGCTGAACACATAAAATATATTGATTTTGAATTGTTAGATTTGCAATCTTTAATTCATGTAATAATTCAGATTTTGTCATTAAAGGTTTTTTAAAGGAATAATCAATTTCTGGAGAACCGGTATTAAAAACTCTCCATTTTTCTTCACCCATTTGAATTACTCGCTTTTTACTTAGTTCTGAAGCAGTAAAATGGATATGAGCAAATTTTGTTATAGAATGTCGAATCTGTTCATCAATTTGAGCATTTTCAGAAATATCTCCCCCATGAATATGAGCAATTGCAATTCCTAAACTAGAAGCAGCAATGCAAGCAGCCATCATTTCCACTCTATCACCAGTAAGTAAGATTAAATCAGGTTTCTTTCTTATAAAGATTTCAACCATATTTTTTATTCCCTTAGAAATAGATTTACCTATGTAGCCTAATTCATTTGAAACACTTTCTTCATCATACATATTAACTAAAAAAGTATTAGGATAGTTTCTTTTTAAAATTAAATCTGAAGTTTTTCCATATTTTCCCAACAAATGCATTCCAGTAACATATAATTGAATATCTAGAAGATCTGTTGTTATTATCTCATCGATAATAAATTCCACAAGACCAAAATCAGACCTTGCTCCTGTGATTACACCAATTTTCTTTTGATCTTTCGAAGAATTAATAATTGTCATTCTAAATCATCCATCCTAAGAAGAGTATTATTTAAAATCTTTTTTTTCACTCGTTTACCTAAAAGATTATAATAAAATTTTGCAGAGATCCCCGTCCCAGGTCGTTTTACGCCAATATTCTTTTCCGATAAAACCTCCCCAGAAGATATTTCTGAAATTGATACAATTGATTTTCTTGCGACTTTTTTTATTTCAATTTCAGCATCAATTATTACCTTTTTAGATGATCCTAGTGCTAACTCCGTATTTCTAATTGTAGTTACAAATTCGGATAATTCTGTAGGATTCAAAGATGCTTTATGATCAGGACCAATTAGTTTTTTGTCCAAAGTAAAATGTTTTTCAATAATTTTTGCACCTAACCCAACAGCAATTGCGCCTGTAAAAATTCCTTGAGAATGATCTGAAAATCCTGTGATATAATTCGGAAATTCTTTTTGAAATGATTTAATAACGTTTAAATTTACCTTATCGTAGGGTGTTGGATATAAGGATGTGCATTGGAATAATGCAAGATTAGTATACCTTTCTGTTTCAAAAAAAGAGATAATTTCCTTTATTTCGTCCATATTTGACATACCAGTTGAAAGTAAAATAGGTTTATTTTTTGAAATAATATATTTTAATAACGGAATATTATCAAAATCACCAGATCCTATTTTATAAGCATCAATATTTAGTTTTTCCAATAAATTTACAGATTCTACATCAAATGGAGTAGAGAGAAACATAATACCCAATTTTTCACAGTACAATTTGAGAGATTTAAACTCTTCATAAGAGAATTCAAGACGTTTAAGTAAATCAAAAAAACTTTCATCAGGATTATTCTTTTCTTTTTGATATTCCGCTTTTGGACTATTCTTCAAGATCAATTCTTCAGTCTTAAATGTTTGAAATTTAATTGCGTCAACACCAGCTTTTGCGGCAACATCGATCATTTTCCGAGCTAATTCAAAATCTCCATTATGATTTACTCCAGCTTCACCAATAATAAAAACGGGATGACCTTTTCCAATAATTCGATTTTTTATCTGCAATTTATTTATAGAATATCAAAACCTATTTATTTTTACCCAATTTTATTAGGTGATTTGTGATATTAATTTTAACAAAAGAAATAAAATACTTAATTATTTTACTACATTTAAATTATTAAACTTCTAAACTTCAAATTTAAGTGAGCGTTTAAAACATGAAAACAGTATTCTTAATAGGAGCGGGAAATCTTGGTTCAAGACATTTACAAGCATTAAAAACTGTAAAATTTCCTCTCAAAATAATTGTTATCGATCCTAATCAAAAGTCATTGGAAATTGCAAAAGAGAGATATAATAGTATGCCATCAGAAAATGAAGAGCATGAAATTGAATTTCTAAAAAATTTTCCCAATATTAATGATGAAATTGAAATTGCAATAGTAGCAACTAATTCGAACATTAGAAAAGTAGTAGTTGAAAAATTGCTCAATAAATTTATTGTAAAGTATCTAATCCTAGAAAAATTACTATTTCAAAATAAAAACGACTTTTCTGAAATTCAAGATTTATTAAAAACAAAGGGTGTTAAAGCTTGGGTAAACTGTCCAATGAGAATGGTCCCATTTTATAGTAAAAAAATCAAAAAATGGTTTGGTAACCAAATATTTGAATATTCTATTTCAGGTAGTGAATATGGATTAATGACAAATGCTATTCATTATGTTGATTTTATGGTATTTTTAGCAGAAAGTACTGATTTTGTTGTAGACACAAAGTATTTAGATCCAATTCCTATTAATAGCAAACGTAAAGGGTATCTTGAATTAAATGGTATTTTAAATGTTCATTTCAAAAATGGATCCCATGGAATGCTATCTTGTTTTAATGGAGGTCAATTACCTTTTGCAGGCACATTTACATCATATTCAATGAGATGTTATAATAGAGGTACTGAACAAAAAGCTTTAGTTTGGAATCGAGACGGAAAAATGGAATGGAATGAAGAAGAAGCAAAATTTCCATATCAAAGCGAATTAACAAAAATAGTAGTCGAACAATTGATCGAGGCTAAAACATGTTCTCTTACAAAATTTGAAGAATCCGTGGTAATTCATTTAAAATTATTAGAACCAATAAGAGAATTTCTTGAAAAAAACCAAGTTAAAAAAGATTGTGATTATCCATTCACATAAATTTTGGAGAAGATTGAAATGAAAATAATAGAAAAAAAAGATGTAATATTAATCGGAGCAGGTCAAATGGCAATAGATTATGCGAAAGTATTGAAATCTATGGACATTATTCCAATTGTTGTAGGACGAAGTGAAAAATCTGCGGAAAATTTTGAAAAAGAAATAGGAATACCAGTATCAATTGGAGGAATTAAAAAATGGGTAAAAGAAAACCCTGTTCCTACAAATTTTGCAATAATTGCAGTTACTGAAAATAAACTCGGAGAAGTTGCAAGGATTTTAATTGAAAATGGTTATAAGAACATACTATTAGAAAAACCAGGCGGTTTAGATTTTGATGATATCAAATCAGTTTCTGAATATGCAAAAAACTTTAACGCTAAAGTACTAATTGGGTATAATCGAAGGTTTTATCGCTCAGTAATAAAAGCAAGGGAAATAATTGAGAAAGATGGAGGAATCAAATCTATAACATTCGAATTTACTGAATGGAGCCATAGATTGAAAGATCTTAAAAAAGAACCTGGAGTTAAAGAAAATTGGCTATTGCAAAATTCGACTCATGTAATAGATTTAGCATTTTTCTTTGCTGGAAAACCAAAAGAAATCAAATCTTTTTCAAAAGGAGGATTAGATTGGCATCCTAACGGATGTATTTTTACGGGTGCAGGAATTACAACCAAAGATGTGCCCTTTTCATATCATGCAAACTGGGCAGCTCCTGGAAGATGGTGGCTAGAAATCAACACTTCTCAAAACCGGTTAATCTTCCGACCAATGGAAAAATTGCACGTAACTAAACTAGGCACAGTTTCAATTGAAGAAATTCAATTAAATGATGAATTGGATCAAAAATTTAAACCCGGAATATATCTTCAAGTAAAAGCATATTTAGAAGGTGATGAAGAGAATTTTACCAATATTCACCAGCAGGTAGAGAATTTGGATTATTATGACTCAATAATTAATGGAAATTGAATTTATAGAATAAATCCTTCTCTAAGCAAACCTTTACTCCCTCCATTTTCTCAATTACACATTTCAACAAGATTTTTAAAATATTGTAATAATATTTGATTTTTTTTCATGACTCCGCAAATTAATCTAAGTTTTATTGTCGGAGGTTTTTTTATATTTAATTGCATTAATTTATTCTCCTTTTAAATAATAGCTTCTTTGCGACAAATCAAATCCTTCCAAAATTAATGGCTTATTAAACCAACCTTCGGTGGAAACTGAAATCATATTATTCAATTCCCCCCGCATTTGCCGGACTACTTCATCTTGGTAATACGGAAGGGGACTTGAGGTCGCTTCTTCAGGAGTGCTATAAAAAAGGCGTAAATAATATGGACCACGGGTGATCACCATATGAGAAACATTTTTTTTAGCGGTCCTCGCAAAGAGTCTCTGCTTTTCCCAACCAAACGCCCGTTCTTGCTCAACATTCGATCGGGTCTGAATAGGGAATTCATAGTATTTAAACAATCCAGGGAGATAAGAAAGCCACAACCTCACCCATTCTCCCAATACATCTTCATAAGGACGATTTTTTTTAACGGAAATTGCCTTAATATCTTCGAGTTCAAGATAGGCTCCTGATTTTTTTACTTTTTTCCAAATCTCTTTATAAATCTCATCAAGTGTTTGCATTTTTTCTGCTTTGAATGATTCTTCACTACTAAAAACATGCTTGATTCGAAGGAAATATTGAAATCCTTCGTTAATATCGAAAAACTGCTGTTCTGTGTCTTTTAAAATGGAAGTTAAAGCATCAAGAGTCTTTTTTAATATTATCGAAAAACGATATTCAGGATTTAATTCGGTATAATTCTCCATCCCTTTCTGAACATACTCTCGTAAAGTAGCATATAACCAAATTCCCCGTAAAGTTTCAAACTTTTTACCGCTTTTTCTCAATAATTTTTGCAAATCGCTCTCAATTGCACTAAAAACTTCACGAACGGATTTCTTTCCTACTCCTTCAAATTTGACAGAAGTGCTTTTATTGGCGGTGTGAATGTAGAGCTTCTGAATTACAGATTTAATCCTCATATAGAGTCCGCTATCAATAGCGGCTAAGTGTTTCCAATGATTGTTTAAAAAATGGAATTGGCAATATTGATGTGGGATTTCTGAATAGAATGTGTTCATACACTTTACGATTAATCCTTGCTTATCACTTAAAAACCCAATAAGATTGATATTTAAAGCGTTTTTAATCTCTTCGATTGTATCATGAAGCATAATATAATTAAGACCTCCAAAATGGCGAACAGCAAGTAATCTTCCGGAAATAATGTCGGTAAAAAGCCATAGCGCGAATTTTGATTTTCCCGGGTCTTGTCCATCCATTGCCATAACCACCGTATCATATTTAGTGAGGAGTTCTCGTGTGTTTTGATCGATTTGATTTGCTTTTAATAAGAGAATATCGTCACATATTCGAGCTACCGTATCAAGTGAGATATCTACCGCTCTTTTATCAATTAATCTAAGATGAATTTGTTCGGGATTCTGTTTATATTTTAAAAATTCTTCAGCAATAAAATTAAATACATCTCTTCCAAAATGTCTTCCTGAATAATCAAATCTTGGAATTGGATTAAATCTAGCGTTATAAAGATTACAATCTGGATTAG